>CAZMXO010000147.1:0-2921 GCA_964570265.1 uncultured bacterium | reverse complement strand
ATCAAAAATTAAACAGAGACCGCTGTTCGCTTGTCAAAGAACATCTTTATAACTTTTAAGAGCCCGAATTATATCAAAGTATTAATTCTTGTCAAGCCCCTATTTAAACATTTGGTTTTATTTTTATAAACTTTCTTTTTCCCACCTTTAATATGAGCTCTTTTTGTATCTGTATATCGAGAGTTTCGTCTACAACTTTATTGCCATCGACATACACCGCTCCACCCCTAACAAGCCTTCTTGCCTCACTACTTGTTTTTGTCATCTTTGCATCAACCAGTAGCTTAACTATCCATATTTTACCTCTGTTAACCTGCAACTCTTCTATATCCTCAGGGCGTTCTCTTCGGCTACACACTTTTATGAAGTATTCTTCAGCCTCTTTTATCTCACTCTCATTATGAAAAGTTTTCATAATCTCTCTTGCCAAACGCTTTTTGACTTCCATAGGATTTTTCTTTCCACGAGCCAACGCACTTCTAATTTCATCAAGCTTTGCAATAGATATATCAGTAGCCAATTCAAAATAATTCATTATCAAATCATCTTTTATGGACATTATCTTTCCATACTTTTCCCTTGGAATATCATAAACAGCAATATAATTATTAAGACTTTTGCTCATTTTCTTTACCCCATCTGTTCCCATAAGAATTGGAGACAAAATAGATACCTGAGGTTCCTGAGAATATTTTTTTTGTATCTCTCTTCCTAATAATATGTTAAATTTTTGTTCGCTGGCTCCTAACTCAATGTCAGCCTTAACCATTAGGGAATCATAGGCCTGAAGTATTGGATACAGAAGTTCATTCATGGATAATGGCAATCCCTTTTCATATCGCATTCTAAACGTCTCATGTGCCATTATCTGAGCAACTGTAAACCTACCAAGAAGTTTTATTAAATCCATAACTTCCATCTTTTCAAACCATTCACTTTGCCAATGAACTTCTGTTCTCCCTTTATCAAGGACAGTATATAACTGATCCATATATTCAGACGCATTCTTTCTAACTTGTTCCCTTGATAAAGAAGGTCTTGAACGATCCAGTCCCGTAGGATCACCAATTTGAGCAGTATAATCTCCTATTATCACTACTCCAATATGTCCCATATTTTGCATTTGTCTCATCTTCCGAACAGAGACCATGTGTCCTATGTGAATATCTGCCGTAGTAGGATCTATCCCGTACTTCACTCTCAGAGGTCTCCCAAGTTTTAGCTTTTTATTAAGTTCTTCCTCTGATATGATCTCTACTCCGCCCTTTTTAATTTCCTCCAGCACCTTATTTTTTCCCATTTTCCCGTCCTGATTTTGCCAATATTGCAGGAATTTTTTCATTCCTTATTAAATTCTGGTAGGTCTCTCTCTTTCTAATTAAGTAACATCTGTCATTCTTCACTAATACCTCTGCCGCTCTTGGTCTTGAATTATAATTAGATGACATGCTAAATCCGTAAGCCCCAGCGCTTAAAATTGCTAAGATATTATTTGATTCAACAAAAGGAAATCTCCTGTCCTTTGCAAAAAAATCTCCTGATTCACATACAGGGCCAACTATATCAACAATCTCCAAAAATCTCCCTTTTTCGGTTTTCGCTAAAGGCAGTATATTATGATACGCATTATATAAACTCGGTCTTGCCAAATCATTCATTGCTGCGTCAACAATAATAAACTTCTTTTTTATCGATTTTTTGACAAACAGTACCTTTGTTAATAAAACTCCCGCATTTCCTGTTATAAATCTGCCCGGTTCAAGAATCAATGAGCAATTAAGTACTTTTAAAAATGGTTTCAAACTATCTGCAAACTCACTGGCTTTCGCAGGACTTTCTTTATCGTAAATTATTCCAAGTCCTCCTCCAATGTTGATGTAATCTATCTTTATCCCATTGCTTTTTAATTTGTTTATAAAATTTACAACTTTTTTAATAGCTGCAACATAAGGCTGAACCGAGGTTATTTGCGACCCAATATGAGTGTGAATCCCCATAAATTTCAGATTCTTATATCTGCCTGCTTTTTTATATATCTCAAACGCCTCACTCAAAGGTATCCCAAACTTGTTTTCTTTTTTTCCCGTTGTTATATATGCATGTGTCTTGGCATCAACATCGGGATTTATACGCAAACCAATTTTAGCCTGTTTATTAAGCTCTCCAGCCACTTTGTTTATCAATTCAAGCTCAGCTTGAGATTCTGAATTAAACAGCAGTATATTGGATAAGAGAGCAAATCTTATTTCATCCTCTGTTTTGCCAACTCCTGCATAAACTATTTTATCTGGTTTAATTCCAGCTTTTATGGCGCGATACAATTCTCCACCTGAAACTACATCTGCACCGCATCCCTGATCAGCAAGCAGTTTGCATATCGCTATATTCGAATTTGACTTAATAGAATAGCATATTGTGTGATTGATATAATCAAAAGCACTATCAAGCTTAAGATAGTGGTCAGTAATGGTTTTATAACTATATACATAGGTGGGGGTTCCGAACCTTTTGGCAATTTTCTCAAGATCTACATTCTCACAATAAAAATTCTTCCCAACATACGAAAAATCATGCATAAAAAAATCCTTCCGTACCATTAACCCCCTCCTAGTATACCAACTACTATTTACACTTTCAACTGCGGGTGTATATCCATAGAAAGATCCGCAAAATTTTTCTTTTTATATTGATGATACGCAAGCCCTGCTATCATTGCCGCATTGTCCGTGCAAAGTTTTAATGAAGGAGAAAACAAATTCATGCCCTTTTCTTTGCAAATTTCAGAAAGTTGTTTCCGAAATTCTGTATTGGCAGATACTCCACCACCGATTAAAATTGTCTTAACGTTTTTTTGTTCTGCGGCATCGATGATTTTTTTTATCAAAACATCTATTACCGATTGTTGGAATCCTGCACAAATG
>CAZMXO010000146.1:0-2958 GCA_964570265.1 uncultured bacterium | reverse complement strand
AATAGACTCCAATCTCTTTAAATCTCTCATATACAGATCCCATCATAGTGTTAAGAACTATCAGAGAAGCAATAAGAATTGGTATAAACAAATTTCCCATTCCAGATAACGAACTAAGTCCTAACGAACTATATATTGAAACCTTTCCATCAATTCCTGCAAAAAGAGTAACTGCCAGTCTGGATATAAAATCCTCTATGCTTTTTCTTGCATCTACACCTTCATTAAACTTAATCGCAACTGACTGTATAGTGCCTCCTAGTTCATCCACTAACTTGTACGGAACCATAACAACATTTTCATATTCTAAATGATTAAATGATTCTAACGCGCCTCCACCCCCAACACTCATCCTTTCAGCTTTTGGCTGTTTAAACTTCTTTATTGATTCAGGATCTGTAATCATAAAATCAACAGGAGTCAACCTCTCATCGTCAAGATCCCTGAGATCAAACATATCTGACGCGTTAAATATTCCATTAACTAACAGTTTGTTTCCAAACATCTGGATATAGCTTTTCCCTACATCCTTTGAAGATACTGATATTAAGTCTGCCAACTTATCCGAAATAATACATACATTCTTATCTCTATCATTAAGCCACTCTCCGTGCTTGAGATACTTACTAATACCTGTAATTCTTTCCTCTTTAGAAGTTAATCCAAGTAATCCAAGTACATAAGCAGATTTATCCCCATTCTTTATCCTAATATAGCTCCTGCCTGTAGTAAAATCCTTATTGGGGACATACCACGCTCTTGGAGACACATCAGCTATATCCTTGAATTCGGCTTTTATATATTCATAAGCAGTATCTTCTATGGGACTCCATGTTCGATCTCTTATCATGGCGCCCTCGTAAAGTGGTGTATTATCTCTGGGAACTTGATTAAACTTCATAAATGACTTTACTGATGTGAATGAAAGCACTGTAAATGTAAGAAGAATAAGGGTCGTAGATGTTAAGAAAGTTCTAATCTTGCGTTTTTTCATATTAGAAATACCTAAGGAAAACGCCGCCGCAGATGCACTCGCTCTGCTAACATCGCTTTCATAAGATCTTGACATTTTGCGTTTTAAATTCTGCATTCGTTCTTCAAATTTAGAACTTATTATCAATAAAACAATTGTAGAAAGCATCATCATAATGAATGCAAGAAGAATTATTTCCGGGGCGTTTGTCAATTTGAACGCAGGATGAACAAAACGCATAATCACATATATCGCGATAAATATTCCCGCCATCCCACCAATTTGTTTCTTGATATCTACAAACCCAAATAGTAAACGCTCCATAAAATAAGCAAATGGGATAAGAAGCGCAAGGTAGAAGATAATGCCTTTTATTACATCATTTGCCGTAGCCTTTACATCCGGATACGCCCTGGATTCTATTCCAACTGCCCTTCTTGAATACTTTACAAATTCATCCCATTTTTTATCCTCTTTAGCCTTGACAGCTTTTTGCAGGGCTTGTTCAGCTTTCTTATGTAAATGCCAAAGCCTATCATTCGATATCCCATATTTTTCCAAATTTTTCATTCTAAACTGGTTTAAAAGCAACATATCCTTCGCTGCCTGAAATGAAGTATTTTCGATCATTCCATCTTCAGATATCAAAAATCCATCACCCTCAGAATGAACTTTGTTTTCTGCGTCTTTTGAATTTAACAACAATAATCGCATTCCAAGAGCTCCTGCTCCAAAAGCAAGCTTTATACGTGTATTTGGAGAGGAATAAATCACCCCATATGTTTCTATAGAAGACGTCCAATCCCAAGGTTTTACCTCTACAAATGAATATCCATATGAAGATGGAATGCTATTTCCATCATCAAATACATCAATATTATCAAGCTGCGCCAAATACCTTGGGTCTAATAGTCCATAAACATTAGTGGCTATGCATGGAAACAGAACAATAGTGTGTTCGACAAGTTTCCAATCTATTGCAAATTCTATTTGGTACATTTCATCTCCATAAACACCCATATCCGGAGCGTAGATTATATTTCCTGATTCAGGATCCAAAGAGTATGCTTCTAATCGGAAGTTACCCTCTCTTGCCCTGGATGTTTCAAACGAACCATTCCCATCTGTGAGTTCTATCAACTCTGGCCTTACGCCCTTAACCACTTCCGTAGTTTTATCAAGCTGTTTCAAAACAGCTAATCCCCCGGCAACAGGCTGATCAGGAACAAAACTTTTTCTAGGATTAAAAGTTACTATTCTACCTTTCAAAGTGCACAAATCATCTTTAAACTGGGCTCTAACGTCAGGAAAAAGCTCCTTTTTATTCAATGCCATATAAAATAAACAACTGATATGCTTAATCTGTGTAAAGAGATTCTTAAAATCAACAGTTTCCACTCTATCCAATGGAGTATCTACTAATCTTCTACTGTCATGCGCAGTTATAAAAGAAAGTGCAGGAATCCCACATGCTCCTATTATGCCTGCGTCAGTATCTATCTTCCCAACAGTTATTGAATCTATGTTCAGTCCCTTTTCCGGACTAATTCCATTAATTAGAATACTGTTCCTAGATTTATCAAACATTACCCCAATCTCATCTGCAAAAGACATGAATGTTTTGCCAAAACCAGCAAAATATCCAAGGTTTTTACTCATGTCTACATCATGATATATTACCAGCTCATTATTATGGCTTGATAAATCTATACACAGGAAAAGCTTTACATCTATCGGGTCTGTGATATTGCTTTTAAACGGCTCTTCCAATCTACAGTGAGCCTGTAAAAAAGCGTCTATTCCGCGCTGCGCTAAGAAATGTCCAGATGTAGCTAAAAACAGAACTGTTCTCGAAGGAGGATTGTCGCGAAGGATTTTTGCTATCTGAACAAGAGCAGCCATGCTGCACGCACTGTCTGCTCCAGGCGAGATAGAAGGCACAACAGAGATACTGTCATAATATGCTTCTATAACTACAACTTCTT
>CAZMXO010000145.1:0-2995 GCA_964570265.1 uncultured bacterium | reverse complement strand
TAGCTCTAATCTGCCTGGCTTTGTTTGTACCATTATTCTGTTATTTCAGTTTTGGTATTATCGAAATTCATAATGTGCTTTTTTTGTTTAGAAAGCTATGCTAGAATTCAGAAGATAATTTTAATAATAAATAATACAAGTTTGTAATTGACATAAAATGAAAAGGATTGCTTTAGCGACGATTATTTTTCTCTCTTATTTTTCGTTGGTTTATGCAGAAGAGCCTAATGGAGAAAAAGAAGATTTCTATTCTCAAATCACCCGAGCAATAATCCGTTTAGAACATACTCAAAAGACGCAATATGAGGGTTCCGAAGATGTGAAAATAACAAATGTAGCTAATGGCACAGCTTTTTTTGTTGCAAGAGGAAAAGAATTGTTTGTTGTTTCTGCAAGACATGTAGTTGAAAAAGAATACGACTTACACGCAAGAGTGCAGACAAGAAATAAAATAACCAATGAAAAAGAAACTGTAATTTTAAAATTGCCTAGAGACCGATGGGTTTTTCATCCAAATAATGGCGATAAAGACACTCATTATATTGATGTAGCTGTGATGAAAATAAGATGGATGAAAGATTATAGTGTAAAACATTTTAGATATGAATCGGAAAAATCCATAGAGAAAGACAAAAATCAACTTCCTACTGATGATCCCAAGCCTCCAAGACCGGTTTTAGTATTTGGTTTTCCTGCAAATATAGGTTTTAAATTACCAGAACAAAAGCCGTTTGGTCGATTAGGGATTGTATCAATGCAAATTGGCCAAAAATGTTTGAGGGTGAATTATTCAAATATAGGTAATAAATTTGCTGAAGGAAGGTGTTGTATAGTTGACGTAGAGGCTTTCCCAGGAAACAGTGGAAGTCCAATTATAAATCAGTTCAATAGTGTTTTTGATCCTGAAATAAAGTTATTAGGACTTTTGGTTGCGGCAGACAACAAAATGGATTTTGCAATAATGGAACCGGTTTCAAGAATGCGCGAAGTTCTTGACATAGCAAAAGAAAAATCTAACGAAGATGTAAATTTTTGGTCGTCATTAAAAATTAATAATTAACTGTTGGTATGTATTCATTCAAAGAAATAGAAAAAAAGTGGCGAACTGTGTGGCAGAAGATGGATCTATATGCCACAGGAGAAGACAAAAGTAAGCCAAAATTTTATTGTCTGGATTTTTTCCCTTATCCTTCAGGTAATGGACTGAGTGTCGGGCACTGCCGTAATTATATCCCATCAGATGTTATAACCAGACTGAAAAGAATGCAGGGATATAATGTACTACATCCAATGGGATGGGATGGGTTTGGACTTCCTGCAGAGAATTATGCTTTAAAGATGAAGATGCATCCTGCAAAAACTACCGCTCAAAACGCAGCAAACTATAAACGTCAGTTCAATCTGATTGAAGCAAGCTATGACTGGACAAAGGAAATCAATTCCACGGATCCTGCCTATTATCGCTGGACACAGTGGTTTTTTCTCCTGCTTTTCAAAAGAGGACTTGTATATCAGGCTATGGGTTCCCAATGGTGGTGTCCGTCATGCAAAACAATTCTTGCGAACGAGCAGGTAGAATCAGGGAAATGCTGGCGGTGTAATTCGGATGTTACAAGAAAGGATTTAAAACAGTGGTATTTTAAAATAACAGATTATGCGGACAGACTTATTGATGATCTGGATAAGGTTGACTGGCCTGAATCTATAAAAATGATGCAGCGCAACTGGATCGGCCGCAGTGAGGGAACAGAAATAATCTTTAAAGCTGTTGATACTGGTGGAAACGAACACAATATTCCTATTTTTACAACAAGGGTTGATACTATATACGGTGTTACATTTATGACACTTGCCCCGGAACATCCTCTTGTAGAAAAGCTAACTACATCCGAACAAAAAAACAAAGTTGAAGCATATGTTAAAGAATCGCGCAGAGAAAGTGAAATAGAACGTCTGTCTACAGAGAAGGAAAAGACAGGCGTTTTTACAGGCTCTTATGCAGAAAATCCATTCAATAAAGATAAAATACCTGTATGGATCGGGGATTATGTTCTTCTCTCTTACGGCACCGGCGCAGTGATGGCAGTTCCTGCGCACGACAAGCGAGACTTTGCTTTTGCTAAAAAATATAATATTCCCATTAAAGAGGTTATAACATGTAGGGACAGGTCGCGACCTATCTGCAAAGAACATGTTTTAGAAGACGCATATGTTGAACAAGGAATAATGATAAATTCAGATCAGTTTAATGGATTATCCTCAAAAGAAGGTATTAAAGCCCTTAATGAATTTGCTAAAGAACATGGATTTGGCGGCAAAAAAATTTCATATAGGTTCAGAGACTGGCTTATATCCCGTCAAAGATACTGGGGAGCACCCATTCCCATAATTCAATGTAAAAAATGTGGCATAGTTCCTGTGCCTGAGAATGAACTTCCTGTATTGCTTCCGGATATTGAGGATTTTCATCCAACAGGAACAGGACGTTCTCCTTTGGCAAAAGTAGATGACTTTGTAAATACTAAATGCCCAAAATGTGGATGTCCTGCGCAAAGAGAAACTGACACAATGGACGGATTTGCATGTTCTTCATGGTACTTTCTGCGATTTCCGAATCCGGATTCTTCAGAAGCTCCTTTCGATAAAGAAAAGATCAAGTATTGGCTACCTGTGGATATGTATATTGGCGGCGCAGAGCATGCAGTTATGCACCTTTTATATGCGCGCTTCTGGACAAAAGTGATGTATGACGAGGGATTAATAGAATTTGATGAGCCGTTTCAAGTTTTAAAGAATCAGGGAATGATGCTTTCTTATGATAATCAGAAAATGTCGAAATCAAAGGGCAATGTTGTGACTCCTGACAGTGTGATAGAGAAATTTGGAGCAGATGTTCTCAGGACATACATTCTATTTATGGGTCCATTTGATCAGGAAGTAAAATGGGAACAAAAAGGAATAAAGGGAGTATCTCGTTTTCTTAACAGAGTATGGG
>CAZMXO010000144.1:0-3004 GCA_964570265.1 uncultured bacterium | reverse complement strand
TTTTCACAAGTTCAACACCACCTATTTTGAAATGTCCTGTACATCCATTTGTCATTGACATAAATCTCAATCTATATCCTTTCTTCCTACATAATGTGGCAAAGCCTCCTGTACAAACCTCAGAATCATCAGGATGAGCTCCTATTATAAGAATATTCATATTGTCATCTCCTTTTTTCAGTATTTCTATTTGTCTTTCCTCTTCCATGCAGTTGTTCCGTCAGGATTGTCTTTGAGAACAATGCCTCTCTCTTCCAACATGCTCCGGATTCTGTCCGCTTCCTGCCAGTCTCTATTTCTGCGAGCCTTGATTCGTTCTTCTATTAAATCCAGCAAATCTTTATCCAATTCTTTATCCTCTCTATTGGGCAGAATCCCAAGTAGAGAACAAAATGTTTCAAGATTAAGAATATCATGTTTTAATTGAGCAGAGTCCTTGCCTTCATCTGCTATTAAACTATTAATTTCAGTTATTAAATCAAATACAACTCCTAGAGCAGATGCTGTATTAAAATCATCGTCCATAGCTTTCTCAAACTTGTTTAGCCATTCACTACGAGTGTGTATTTTAGAGGAATCTAAATCCTTTATATTTTCCCTAATGTTATCAAAACAATTTTCTATTCTCTCAAAAGCCTTTACCGATTCATTCATGCTTTTTTCGCTAAAATCAAGCGGGCTGCGGTAGTGAGCAGATATCATAAAATATCGCACAACTTGAGGGCTAAACTTTTTAAGTATGTCCCTCACTAAAAAGAAGTTGCCAAGAGACTTAGACATCTTCTCTCCATTTATATTCAAAAATCCGTTATGAAACCAATACTTGACAAATGGCTTACCTGTTGTCGCCTCGCTCTGAGCTATTTCATTTTCATGATGAGGAAATATCAGATCCTGTCCGCCGGAATGTATGTCGAATGTTTCCCCAAGGTATTTCATGCTCATAGCAGAACATTCAATATGCCATCCAGGTCTGCCCTTACCCCATGGGCTGTCCCAGCTTGGTTCATCGGGTTTAGCGCTTTTCCACAAAGCAAAATCGCGGGGCGACTTCTTGCGCTTATCTGCCTTTACCCTAGCACATTGCTTTACCTCGTCAAATATACGTTTTGATAGTTTACCATAATCCGAAAACTTGCCTACTTCAAAAAATACATCGCCACTAACCCGATAGGCAAAACCTGCATCCATAAGTTTTTTAATCAAAGAAATAATATCAGGAACATGTTCCGTTGCCTTTGGACATATGTCAGGCTTTGGAATTCCCAAAGTCTCCAAGTCTTCAAAAAAAGCGTCTGTATACTTATTAGCTATACTCTCAGCAGTGACCTTCTCTTTATTTGCCCGGTTTATAATCTTATCGTCAATGTCCGTAATATTCTGGACAAATGCAACCTTATACCCTTTGTGCTTGAGATATCTCCTTATTACATCAAAAACAATAAAGTTCCTTGCATTTCCAATATGGAAATAGTCATACACGGTAGGACCGCAGTTGTACATCCTGACTTTGTCTGAAACTAGAGAGTAAAATTCCTCTTTTTTGCCCGTAAGCGTATTATAAACCTTAAGCATCCTTCTTTTTCCCCTTTTCCCAGTTCTTCATATAGGACGATGTTTCATTTATCATCTTCTCAAGATGTTTGATTTTTTCTGCAATTGGATCCGGCAGGTTTGTGTGGTCAAGACTTATGCCCGCAACTTTTCTCCCCTTCTTTCGTGTTATTCTCCCGGGAATACCAACTACTGTGCAGTCCGAAGGCACATCCTTTAGTACTACAGCATTAGCACCAACCATTACATTGTTGCCGATAATAATATTACCAAGAATCTTTGCCCCTGCACCGACAACAATGTTATTCCCAAGCGTAGGATGTCTCTTCCCTTTTTCCTTACCTGTTCCTCCAAGTGTAACACCTTGAAATAAGGTTACATTGTCCCCGATAACTGTTGTCTCTCCAATTACAACTCCCATACCGTGATCAATAAAGATGCCTCTGCTAATCTCCGCACTGGGATGAATTTCAATTCCTGTAAAAAAACGGGCTATTTGAGATATAAGTCTTGGAAAGAATGGCACATCCTTTTCCTGAAGATAATGAGCAGCCCTGTGCCAGATAATTGCGTGAAGTCCTGCATATGTTAAAACCTCCAATATATTCCTTGCCGCGGGATCTCTGTCAAACACAGCCTGTACATCATGTCTCAGTGTTTCAAACATTGGTTACCTCCTTTTACCTTAAGCAAAATACCATTTTCGCCCTTTAAAAACAACCAGATTCTCTTGTTGACAGTGTATGCCGTAGTTGGCATACTAGCCGAGAGAAAATTCAAATGATAAATATATTTATAATCCCCTTTATATATGGTTTTATCCAGGCAAGTCTCTTTATTGCAATCCCGCTTCGTATAATTGATCTAGGAATCAGCAATCCGTTTGTTCTGGGTCTGGCAGGAAGTGTATTTTCAATCTTCTACGCGCCATTATGTATACTTCAAAGTTTGCTGTCAAATCACATCAATAAAAGAATTGCTATTCTGTCTGTATCCATTACATATCCTTTTATAATACTTGGATTTCTGCTATTAAATAATATTCCCGCTATCATTGCGTTGTGCGGATTAATGGGTATAGTTCTGTCAATGTTCTGGCCTGCATATCAATCCCATATAACTATTGGATTAGATCCTGCTCAGACTACTCGTAATCTTCAAGAATTTAGTATTGGATGGAGTTCTGCCGGAGTTATAGGATGTTTTGTGAGTGGACTCATTATTTCTGGCATAAATATTAAGATGATATTTATTCTTAACCTGATAATGAGTTTTATAGGAGCATCTCTTGTAGCTAGACATATCCATAATAAATTAACTAATCCAACAATAGAATGTACTACTCAAAATAAGAAGAAGAGCGATCAATCGCAGTCTAGATTCTTCCTGATACTTGCATGGATAGGTGTATTTGCTGTGTTCTTTTCTATGGGAGTTATAGTCTGGCTTT
>CAZMXO010000143.1:0-3030 GCA_964570265.1 uncultured bacterium | reverse complement strand
AGGTACTTGCGAATATTAATGATATAGATAATCTTAAACAGACCTTATCAATGGTAACAAATCTCTGCAAGCAATTTCCCCTATATGCTAACAAACTCTAAAAAAATAAGATTTTTGACGCTTACCTCAGCAATTAGTTTTATATTGCTCGCTCTTGTAATTTTAAATATTTTCCCATTGGGCATTAAAGGCGAATGGACTTGGCAATATTTTTCTTCGCAAAATTTCGATAGACCATTGTTTCCATTACTTGTTTTCTGCATTTTTCTTCTACTATGTTATAAGTTAATAACTTATAAAAAATTAGCAGATCTAAAACCCTCAGTAGAATTTTTTTCTATACTTGTCGTATGTTTTCTCAGTTACATCTTTAATATGACTATCTGCGACTTAAGTTTAGCAAGCTTCTATAATCTAATTTTGACAATTATAAGTCCACTGGCAACCAGCTATTTCAATGTTGCTGTTGAGATTAGAGACATTGGTTATTGGTTAAGCAATTTTCATACTTTTATTTTTGTTGAATATGCGCCATTGCATGCCAGAGTACATCCTCCTGGAAATATATTGTTTTTCTGGTGGATAAATCACATATTTAATAGTTTGCCAACTCTGACGAATTCTTTGCTAGATATAGTGAAAAATACTACATTAGACCCGCTGCCTGTGTTTTCAATTATTGTGAATACTTTCCGTCATTCCTTCAGTAATGCTGAAAAAGCAGCAGCGTTATTTCTGTCGTTATTTTTGCCATTTCTTAAATGTATTGCAATTATTCCTATGTATTATTTAGGGAAACTTATATATGACAGGAAAATATCTTTAATTGCAGTATGTTTTTATGCAGCTATCCCTGCACTTAATTTATTCACACCTGGAATGGACCAGACATACACTCTGGTTTCTGTCTTATCTTTTTATTTATTTTGTCTCTCTGTTAAAAAAAACAATATTTGGTTTGCTCTTCTTTCTGGACTGGTTCTCTCAATAGGCATTATGCTGAGTTTTTGTTTTCTAGTTATTCTGGGTCTGATAATTTGTTATGGACTAATATGGTTCTGGATAAATAAAACACATTTAAATTACATATTAAAGAGTTTTTTAGTGTTGTTTGTCGCTTTTACATCTCTCCCTTTATTATTTTATCTTTTATATGATTTTAATATTATAAAATTTTTCTTAAGTATTAATGTGTTCTCAGAAAATGCACGGTTAGACATCGTTGGCGGTAAGGTTGTGCGCCGAACATACTGGAAATGGCTATTGTATAATCCATTGGACTTTTTTATGTTTGTCGGTATCCCAATTTCAATGCTTTCTTTCAGAAGCATTTATAATGTTATAAAGTCAAGAAAAATAGAAGCATCCAATATTCTATCTGTGACTTTTTTTATCACACTATTTCTACTTCTATTCTCTGGAATAAATCGTTCCGAGGTAGCGAGATTATGGATGTTTCTCATGCCCTTTCCTGCATTAATAGCTGCCTCACAAATCGCGCAGATAAGGATGAAAACCAGTTCTGCCTTCTTAATACTACTTTCCCTGCAGATCCTTCAGACAATAGTTTTTAAGTTATTTGTAAACGTAATTGGCTGATCAGACTGTTAAATATTTGATTCTTTTGCCTAATATGCTTATATTGTAAGCATTATGAGAATAATGATGAAACCTAATGATGCGAAAAAGCAAATAATGGATTTTGTTGAGAAGGAATTCCCTTTCACAACATCAGTAACAAGAGATAAATTGTCTCACAAGTCGGGAGAGTCACATTATCACATTCTTGAGATTGAGCTGCAATATATCAGGGCAGGAAGCGGAGCATACTTTATAAAAGACAGAAAATACCTTCTTAAGGAAAACTCTATTTTAATAATTCATAAAGGTGAAGTTCATAATTACATTAAGGGAAATTCATCAGCCCCTATGGATAAGGTATATCTGTCCTTTAATCCGTCTATATTTAGAAATACGCAATACACATATAAAAAACTAATCTCACATATTGCTGAATGCAAAAAAAACTTCTCTCATCAAGTATCATTCCCTCCTGAGGAAAGTCAAAGAGCAGATTTGATTGTTTCCAATATAACCTCTGAATGGGAAAACAAGAAACTGCATTACAGAGAAGCAATAGTGAACCTGCTCCTTGAGCTTTTTATAATCATACACAGATCGTTTTCTTCCTGTACCGATACAGATAAAAGAATCAAATCAAGTGCACAGGATAGGATTATAAGCAAAGTCATTTTTTATATAGATAAAAACTATCAAAAACCCCTGAACCTGGCAACTCTTAGCGAACATGTCTTCCGTTCTTCATATCATCTTAGCCATATTTTTAAGGATGTTACAGGATTTAACTTTAAAGAATACCTGATAAATAAACGTATTATGAAAGCCAAGAATCTTCTTGAGTCAGAATTAGATATAAAAGTAATATCTGTAGCTGAGGATGTTGGATTCTCAAATCTCAGCACTTTTAACAGGGATTTTAAACGTCTTACAGGAATCAGCCCATCAGAATACCGCAAGTTTTGCACACATTTCCGCAAGAAATGAGTAGAAAATTTTTAGTATCAAGTGATAAAAAGAGAAACGAATAAATAAAAGAAAGGAAAACTATAATGTTTATAGATATTCATTCTCATGCATATCGAAAAATTGGTCCGCCAAGAAACGGGAAACAATGGTTTTCTACTCCTGAACAGCTGCTTAAGCGTTACGATGAAATCGGAATAGAAAAAGGAGTTCTTCTGCCGCTTGTAAACCCTGAAGTTTATCTACCTCAGTCAAATGAAGATATTCTTGAAATGGTTGCTAATTTTCCAGACAGGTTTATTCCTTTCTGCAATATTGACCCTCGCGCACTTACTAACAGCGCTGATGCGCCACTTGGTGATTTACTGCGATATTATCGCGACCAGGGCTGTAAAGGAATAGGAGAGGTAATGCCGAATATGCCGTTTCTGCATCCAATGGTACAGAATCTGTTTAAACATGTTCAGGATGTAGGATTCCCTTTGA
>CAZMXO010000142.1:0-3036 GCA_964570265.1 uncultured bacterium | reverse complement strand
ACGTGCTTATAAAAGTTACCGCTTGCGCTGTTTGTGGAACAGACGGAAGAATGTACGAAGGCACAAAAGACGCAACTAAAAGATCTGTTCCCCAAATCAGAGGATATGGCGAGGGTAAATTTATCATAGGACATGAAATCGTGGGAATCGTGGAAGAAATTGGTTCTGAAGTTAAAAATCTGGAATATGAGATTGGAAACAAAGTAATCCTTGTAACTTCAGTAGGCTGCCAAAAAGAAGATTGCAGACCTTGCAGAGAAGGCAACTGTAATATGTGCGCTAACAACCAGCCTATTGGGTACTATTATCCCGGAGGTTTTGCCGAGTACATATTGGTTCAGGATCGCGCTGTAAAACAGGGCGTTATAATCCCTCTCCTAGACGACGAACCTATTTTGGATGAACATCTGGCAATGGTTGAACCGCTTTCATGCGCAATAAACGGTCAGAATTATCTAAACATTAAAAGAGGAGAATATGTTGCCGTAGTAGGAGCAGGTCCTATTGGTTTGATGCACTGTCTATTGGCAAAAGCCAAAGGAGCAAAGGTTATACTGGCTGAATATTCTGAAGAGAGACTCGAAAAAGCAAAAGAATTTGATTTTGACCATTATATTGCTACTAAAGATACTGATTTAATAAAGAATATATCAGAAATTACTAAAGGCGAAGGTATTGACGTTGGAATAGTTGCATGCTCCGTTAGCAAAGTAGCAGAAGATCTTTTAGTGGCAATGGCTATGAAAGGAAGGTTGAGCTTTTTTGCCGGATTTCCAAAACAGAATTCCATGTTAAAATTGGACGGGAACATAATCCATTATAAAGAAGTCTCTATTTACGGAGCCTTTGCTTCACATAAAGCGCAATTTGAGGAAGCATTAAAACTGATTGCAGGCAAAAAAATACTTATGGATAAAATAGTTACGCACACATTCCCTTTAGAAAACATAGTTGAAGCAATGGAAAAAATGCTGGACAAAAATGGAAATGCTTTAAAAGTAGTTATAAAACCCTAAAAAAATACAAATAAGAGGAGCTTGAATAAAATGTCACAAACTAGTTTAAAAGACAAAACAGTTTTAGTAACTGGTGCAGGACAGGGATTCGGAGAGGCAATAGCAATGTATTTTGCAAAAGAGGGATGCATGGTGGCTGTTGCAGACATATTAGAAAAAAACGCAGAAAAAGTAGCCGGAAAAATAGAAAAAAAACATAAAACCAGGGCAATTGCGATAGGAGTAGATGTAACGCAGGAAGTCCAGGTAATCAATATGTTTGAGAGGATTGAGAAAGAATTTAAGAATCTGGATATATTCGTCAACAATGCAGGAATTCTTATTGCAAAGGAAATAACGGAATTCCCGCTAAATGAATGGAAAAGAGTGATTGATGTAAATTTAATTGGCTATTTCATCTGTGCCCGCGAAGCAGCAAAGATAATGAAAAAACAAAAAAACGGCGTAATTATACAGATCAACTCTAAATCCGGTAAAAAAGGCAGTTTTAAAAATTCTGCGTACGCTTCCTCCAAATTTGGAGGAATAGGACTAACTCAAAGTATTGCTCTGGATCTGGCTCCCTACGGCATAAGAGTTAATTCAGTTTGTCCGGGCAATTTTCTTGATTCTCCTTTATGGAAGAACAGTCTTTATGAGCAGTATTCAAAAAAATGGGGTATTTCAAAAGAAGAGGTAAGAAAAAAATATATTGACCATGTCCCATTAGGAAGAGGCTGTACCTATGACGATGTTATCAATGTAGTAGCTTTTCTGGCAAGTGATGAGGCCTCTTACATAACAGGTCAGGCAATAAACGTAACTGGTGGACAGGAAATGAGATGATAGAAGAACTGGAAATTCGTCTTGATAATTTTGATAAAAACGTGAGAAAAAACGCTCTCTTAGAACTTATCAAGTTTAAAAAAGATGGGAAAGTTAAGTGGGCAGAGGAAAAAGAGTTTTTGTCCCTGAACTTAAAGATAAAGAGATAAATTCTCCCGGAGAGCCTGGAATCTACTACTTAATGGGCGTGGGATTTACAAAACTTCCATCTCCTGAATCCCTTGCCAATAAAATATTAAAAGATATGTCCAATAGAGCGCATATGCGAACAAAACAAATGGTCAATATGTTGAATGATCATCTGAGCGACAAAGGATAAAGAAGAAAAAAGGATTAAAGTGAAAAATCTCTATAAAACTGTGGAGATCGCAGGGAAATTCAATCTTCCTATAATAGCAGGCACAGAGATGAACAAGTTTGGGCAGAAACTTGTTGATGATTTTGATTCAAAAGAATTAAGCCCTATCAGAAAAACGTTTATGGATGGTGCATATTTTTTGCATAACCACACATTAAGACAAATAAAGAAAGGGAAATAGGAAATGAAAAACGATAATATCAAAAAATACTTAGTGGAAATTGGTAAAAAAATTGCTGATAAAGGACTGGTTGTAGGTCCGGGCGGCAATATAAGCGCGCGAGTCGATAATATTGTTTATATGAAAGCCAGCGGCATTTGTCTTGAAGAGGCAAAAACATCAGACTATATAGGAGTTGATTTAAAAACAGGAGACATTGTAGATGGAAACAAAAAGCCGACATGTGAAATCGCTATGCATTTAGGTTGTTATCTTGAAAGAAAGGATATAACAGCAGTAATCCACACTCACCCTACTATTGCTACTGCCATTGGAATGCAAGATATAACTCTTAAACCTTTTACACCGCATCTTGCCGCACTGGTAGGTGATATTCCCACTATAAAATACCTAGTTCCAGGAGGAAAAGAATTGGCAGAAGAAGTAAAAAAAATTATAAAAAAACATAATGCTGTCCTAATGTGCAATCATGGGCTACTAACTGTTGGTTCAGATCTCAGGGAAGCTTATTATAAAACTCTCTTAATTGAAGATGCCTGCAAAACGTTCGTAGTGGCAAAGTCATTGGGCAGAATAAAATTTCTTACAGGAGCACAAGTTGAACAAATTAATAATTAGAAGAATGCTATTAAAAAAAGATATTAATAGAATCTTTT
>CAZMXO010000141.1:0-3041 GCA_964570265.1 uncultured bacterium | reverse complement strand
CAAAGAACATAAATATAGGATAGGTGAGAGCCGCTTTTATTTTTGATTTTATTTCGTCCTCTTTTTCGTAAAAATCCGCAAGTCTCGCCAGAACGCTCTCTAATATCCCACCTGTCTCGCCGGAGGCAACCATATTGATATAAAGCGGAGAAAAGAGCTTGGGATATCTAGCCAATGATTCCGATAGACTCTTGCCATCCTTAATATCCGTGTATATCCCATCCAGAACGCTGCCAAGAAGCGTATTGTCAGCTTGTTTTGATAGTATGTCTATCGATGCCAATAGAGGAATCCCTGCATCCAGTAAATCCGATAACTGCCTGGTAAATAAGCTGATATGCTTTAAGTTGATACGTTGAAAAATTCCAAGACTGGACTTAAAATTAGTTTTCTCTTTACCTGCGCTGCCTACAGACAAGACAAAATAACCCATCTTATCCAGTCTGTTTATGGCAATATCTTGATTTTCTGCTTCAATGACTCCTGATATCACTTTCTTAGGACCTTGTTTCGCCTTGTAAGAGAAAACAGGCATAACTACTTCTCCTCCTGCTGTGTTACTCGAAGAACTTCTTCAATAGTAGTAATTCCCTTACAAACCTTGTCCAATCCATCCTGACGCAGTGTTTTCATTCCCTGTGAAATAGCTTTATTTCTAATTATATTAGCAGATGTCTGCTTCACTATAAGCTCACGGATTTCATCATTAATTACCAGCATCTCATGTATTGCAGTCCTGCCTTTAAACCCTGTAAACCTACACTTCTCGCATCCTTTTCCAATGAATATTTTTGTTCCTTTCGGTATTCCTGAACTTTCTTGTACGGTAGAATTTTTTACGACCTCTTTGCAATCCTCGCATATAACTCTAATAAGTCTCTGCGCTATCACACACTCAATAGACGACGCCAATAAATATGCTTCTATTCCCATATTGAGAAGCCTTGTTATAGCTCCTGCAGCATCATTTGTATGCAGTGTAGAGAAAACAAGGTGTCCCGTAAGAGCGGTTCGTATTGTTGTTTCAGCTGTCTCAAAATCTCGTATTTCTCCTACCATCATGATGTCAGGATCATGTCGAAGCATTGAACGCAGACCTCTGGCAAATGTTAGATCTATTTTAGGTAATACTTGAATCTGAGAAACACCTCTTAATTGATACTCAATAGGATCTTCTATTGTTACTATTTTTTTCGAACTATCGTTTATTTCACTTAAACATGCATACAACGTTGTGGTCTTGCCACTCCCCGTAGGTCCTGTAAGAAGAATTATTCCATGCGGCCTATGTATCACAGATTCCAAAATTTGCAGATGTCTTGAAGAAAGACCCAGTGTCTCCAGTCCAAGAAAAATATCGCTGGATAGCAACCTTATATTAACGCTTTCTCCAAAAGGCGTTGGAAGGATTGATATTCTTAGATCCAACTCAGTATTTCCTATCTTTACTTTTATCCTTCCATCTTGAGGCATACGTCTTTCAGCTATGTTGAGAGAGGACATTATTTTTATTCTTGAAACCAGTGCCTCTCGAAAGTGCTTAACAGATGCAGGAACCTTTGTATCATGCAGTATGCCGTCAATACGATATCTTATGCGCAATTCGTCTTCGTACGGTTCTATATGAATGTCAGTAGCCCTGTCCCTATATGCTTCTAAAAATATCTGATTCACAAACTTTATTATAGAAGCGTCTACAGCTAGTTCCTCTATATTATCAACTGAAGACTTCACCATTTTTATTGTCTCTGTTTGAGAGGTTTGCTTCATCATTTCTTCTATAGTTTCAGCGCCAATGCCGTAATATTTTTTTAACCCCTTCATAACATCCAACTCCCCGGCAAGCATTGGGTTGATTTTATAGCCAAGAAGCAGTGTTAAATCATCTATAAACTCAAGATGTGATGGATGATCAGTTAAGGCAACAGTTAACACTTTGCCTTCCAATTTGATAGGTATCAATTCATAGTGACATGCAAACTTTGCAGGAACTTTCTTTATAACTTCTGGAGGTATATGAAGCTTGTTTATGCGAACATACGGAATTTTTAGTTTCTTGGATAAAAGCGGTAACACTTCTTCCTCAGAAGCGATTCCCATTTTAACAACTGTGCGACCAAGGAATTCTCCAACCTTTTGATGCTGCGACAAAGCCTGCTCTAATTGCTTATCTGAAATAATATTATTCACAATAAGCAACTCACCCAAACGTAAATTTTCTTTAAAAAGCATGACTTATCCTTTCTAACTCATCAATTATGCTTTTTTATCTCCTCGTGAACAATTGTCTCTTTTATTTTGCTTTCGTCTAATATTTTTTTATCTATTTCTTTTCTTCCAGCATTTATTAAATCATGTTCCCCTGAGACTATGTGCGGCGTGAGGAAAATTACTATCTCCTTTTTAATTATGGTCTTATCTGTCTCGCCAAACAAATACCCAAATATAGGAATTTTTCTCAAAAAAGGAATACCGCTGTTTGTATCTATTAACTCATCCTTTATAAGTCCTGCTATAACTATTGTAACACCATCCTTTACCATAACTGTTGTTTCTGTCTCAGATTTTGACACTACGGGAATTTTATTTCCCTGAGCTGTTGTTATTTCATCTATAACTGAGCTTACTTCAGGCTTGATCTTCATTGTAATAAAACCGTGTTCATTTATTGTTGGTGTAACATAAAGAGTTACTCCCACATCAACATTTGTCACACTTTCCGCGATGTTTTCTGTAGAAGTACTTTGTGTTACTACAACAGTGGTAGTAATATAAGGGACAGTTTCTCCCACATGTATCGTGGCTTCAGCATTGTTGATAACAGTTATTCTCGGGCTCTGAAGAAGATTTGTCTTCCCGATTGTATTCAGCGCCTGAACAAAAGCAGTATATTTATCTACGCCTAGCTTACCTAGAGAAAGAGTCATACCAGTTGAAAGACTGTCTTTTGTTGGAGACAAACCAAACTTACCTACAATCTCTGCGCTTTTGTTCTTTGAGAAAAGATAATCCCAGTTTACGCCCATTTTGTATTCATCGGA
>CAZMXO010000140.1:0-3056 GCA_964570265.1 uncultured bacterium | reverse complement strand
TTTGGATGTCTTCTATCATACCACGAGTGTTACCTATGTTTCTCAGCCTCCGCAGTCCTTTTCCTGCTTGCTAAAACAAGTGCATAGTGATAGCATAATATCGTTATGAAAAGTCGTAAGCCTAAAATCATTGCTGTTATTCCTGCAAGATACGAATCCACCAGACTTCCAGGGAAAGTACTCAAGAATATTTGCGGGAAACCCATGATACAGCATGTCTATGAAAGAGTATCCAATACCAAACTTATTCAGCAAGTAATCATCGCTACAGATGATAAACGAATACTAAGAATAGCGCAAAAATTCGGAGCTGAAGCTGAAATGTCTCCAAAAGACTGTAAATCCGGCACTGACAGGATTGCGTGGATAGTTAAAAAAATGTCCGATATCAGAGAAGATGATATTATCATCAATGTGCAGGGAGACGAACCTTTAGTAGCCCCGCAAGCTATTGAGAAACTTGCAAAAACAATATCTAAAGACTCAGATATCTACATGGCGAGTTTAATGACCAAAATATCTGATATTAATGAATTGATGGATCCGAACATAGTTAAAGTTGTTGTGGATAAAGATAATTTTGCCTTATATTTTTCCCGCTCCCCTATTCCATTCTCAAGAGATAATTGGAAGAATTTAAAAACAAAACCTGTTCTTGACAAAACGGACATATTCTACAAGCACTTAGGAATGTATGCCTATAGAAAACATTTCTTATTAAAGTATTCTCAAATGCCTCAAACACGTCTTGAAGAGATTGAAAAACTTGAACAGCTTAGGGTTCTTGAACATGGATATAGAATAAAAATGGCGGAAACAGAATTCGATTCAATGAGTATTGATACCCCGACAGATTTGGAAAAAGTTTTATCTCTTCTTCTCTAAACAAGTTGTATAAAGATTGTCTGTTTGGCGTGCCATTTCTTGAATACTGAACTTTGTTACACGCTCTCTGGCTTTTTCCCCCATATTGATTCTTAATTGCTTATTATTTAAAATTTTTGCAATTGCATTTGCCAATTTATTACTGTTTGCCGGAGGAACGATAAAACCTGTTTCCCCATCAATCACTGCTTCTTTGTTCCCTCCAACGTCTGTTGCTACAACAGGTTTGCCTGCTGCCATTGATTCCAATATAATATTTGAAAATCCTTCTATGAAAGATGAGAGTGCAGAAACATCTACGATATGAAGCAGTTCAGGAATATCCTGTCTAAGTCCTGTAAATATTACTTTGCCTCTTATCCCCAGTTTCATCGCCTGTTCCTTGAGCTCAGATTCTAATGGACCCTCTCCAACAATCATAAATTTTACATTATCAATAATCCCATTGATTTTAGACGCAGCTTCTAAAAAATACTTATGCCCTTTTTGTGGATAAAGACGTGCAAAAATCCCAATTAACAACTCATCTTCTTTAATGCCAATCTCTTCTCTCTTAGACTGATAGTCAAAACCTTTATTAAACTCTTCAACGTCTATGCCGTTATATACTGTCACAAACTTGTTTGGATCAATTCCTGAATTTTTAATATTAAATTCTCTTACAGCATCTGAAACAGCTATTATCTTGTCTGTGTATCTTGAGAGTATCTTGTCAATCAGAAAGTGTTTTCTTGTTTTCCATATATCTATATTGTGAAGATTAGCAATAATCACCGGTACACCTGCGAATTTTGCAGCAATACGGCCAGGTGTATTTGACCGATACATATGAGTATGAACTATATCAAATTTCTCCTTCTTCATAAACTTGTATAATCTGTACAATCCCACAGGATCCAATCTGCTTTTCATATGTATTTTAACGACTTTTATTCCAAGGTCTCTAATATCTTTTTCATAAGCACCCTGCTTGTCTCGAATACAACAGACTGTTATATTATACTTGTCCCTTAACAAAGAAAGTACTCTAACCAGCCTTTTCTCTATTCCGCCTACTGGCAGCCATGTTATTATTCTTAGAAGTTTAGGCTTATATTGTTTCAATCAACTTCTCCAATTTATCTATTCCTGAAATAATCTCTACTTCAATTCTGAGAACACGTAGAGACGCAAGATTTTGCGTTTCTACCCTTTGCAGCCTCACCGCGTCTTTTTGCGTTGTAACTATAAATTTTGCATCAAGCTCTTGCCTTCTTGACTGTATATTATCCATATCCTCTTTTGTATACCAATAATGATCAGGGTATCTAAGCTTCCCTACTATTTTGGCTCCAGCTTGTTCCAATGTGTTTTCAAAAGATATTGGATCTCCAAGACTTGAAAGTGCTATTATCTTTTCCCCTTTTATACATTCAATATCCGACTGTTCTTTCCCAACAATATTCTCCAAACATATAGGCTTATAAATAGTTGTTATAACCTGCGCTGAACTGTTAATATCAAAAAGTCTTTTCTTAATCATTTCTACATCCTTGATCATATCAGCCTTTGTTATTATAAAGCAATCTGCTCTTTTTAAACACCCATATGGCTCACGCAAATTCCCTCTTGGGAAAACATATCCGTTCCCAACAGGGTTGGAAGCATTTATAACCACAATATTTATATCTCTACGTAAGCGCCAATGTTGAAATCCGTCATCTAAAACTACTGTATCTATATTAAGCTTCTCTTCTGCGATTTTTCCCGTTTTATATCTATTCTTGCCAACAAAAATAACTGCGCCTTTCAGATTTCTCGCTAAGAGACAGGGCTCATCTCCTGCCTCCTTTACATCACATAAAATCTCTTTGTCGTTAGAAACAAGTTTTATATCACTCTTGCCAACCCTTCCGTATCCTCTGCTCAATACCGCAACTTTTTTGCCTTTTTTAATAAGCATATTCACCAGAAGTTCTACAACAGGAGTTTTGCCAACTCCACCTAATGTTATACCTCCAATGCTTACAACCTTTGAGAAAAGTTTCTTTTTTTTTAGAAGATTTTCGGAATACATAAAAAGCAGTATATTCTGACCGATAATTATTAAAAATGAAATAAACAAAAGGCATAGCTTCAGTAATCTATGTCTTTTATTGTCAGACACTATATTTCTATAAAAAAAATCATGC
>CAZMXO010000139.1:0-3088 GCA_964570265.1 uncultured bacterium | reverse complement strand
TTCTCAAGATGAATATCAGATGTTGCCAGAAAAGTATGCACTCTGGATTTTTTTGCTTTTTTTAACGATTGGATACAAGCATCTATATCTTTTTTAACAGCCCTTGCAAGCCCTGCAATAATCGGACCTTCGGTCTGTTCTGCAATTAAAGATACTGCATCAAATTGTGTTGGAGATGATACGGGAAAACCGGCTTCAATAACATCCACACCAAGCCTTGCAAGCTGATTTGCTACCTTTACTTTTCCGTCAAGACTCATGCTGGCGCCCGGAGACTGCTCTCCATCGCGCAAAGTAGTATCAAATATTATAACCCTATCTTTCATATCATCTCTCTACGAGAGTAGCTATTCCCTGACCACCACCAATACATAAAGTAGCTAGTCCACGTCTATATTTTTGTCTTTTCATTTCATAGAGAAGTGTAACAAGTATTTTTGCTCCACTTGCTCCAATTGGATGCCCAAGAGCAATGGCCCCTCCATTGACATTAACTTTACTTTTATCCCATTTTAATTCTTTACCAACTGCAATAGATTGAGCAGCAAATGCTTCGTTAGCTTCAAATAAGTCTATGTCTTCCAGACTGATTTTCGCTTTTTTTAATACTTTTCTGGTGGCATATACAGGCCCAAGCCCCATGAATTTTGGGTCTAGTCCTACGGAAGCATAAGCTTCAACTCTAGCTAATGGTTGATTAATATTTAATTCCTCAGCTTTCTTCTTTGAAACAACTACAACTGCTGCCGCTCCATCATTTATTCCCGAAGCATTACCTGCCGTAACAGTACCATCTTTTTTAAATGTCGGCTTCAGTTTAGATAACTTGTCTAAGGTAGTATCCAGTTTGGGAAACTCATCAGTATCAAAAATGAGCGCCTTCCCTTTTCTCTGAGGAATCTCTATCGGTATAATCTCTTCCCTAAATTTTCCCTCTTTTTGTGCTTGCCCTGTTTTTGTCTGGCTTTGCAGGCTAAATTCATCCTGTTCTTTGCGGGAAATATTATATTTCTCAGCCAAATTTTCTGCTGTGATAGCCATATGGTAATTGTTGAATATGTCCCATAATCCGTCCTGAATTATACTATCTACTAATTTGTTATTTCCTAATCTATACCCCCATCGAGCATTTTTCAAGAGATACGGGGCCTGGCTCATATTTTCCATACCACCAGCTACTACTACATCTGTTTCTCCTGATTGCACAGACTGAACAGCTAAATTCACAGCCTTCAATCCAGAGCCGCAAAGCTTATTTATAGTCATAGACGGCACTTCTTGAGGTATCCCCGCCCTAATCGCTGACTGACGTGCAGGATTTTGCCCTAATCCAGCCTGCAGGACATTTCCCATAATCACTTCGTCCACATCTTCAGCTCTAATCCCAGCTCTTTTTACAGACTCGGCAATTACTATAGAACCTAGTTCCACTGCGCTTATATCTTTAAGACTCCCTCCAAACTTTCCGACAGGGGTTCTTACTGCGCCTATAATTACCGCTTCTCTCATAATGCTCAGTTTCCCATTGTTTTTTTAAGATTCATAACTAGCTTGAGAAATATGCTTCTATCCATTGTTTTCAAGTCAGGACTAATTACAGGCTCAAAATCCATAAGAGAGATAACGTTTTTTTGGAGATCAATCCCTGGAGCTATCTCTGTCAAGATAAGCTTTCCCTTATCCAATCTAAATACAGCGCGCTCTGTTATATATAACACCGATTGAGCTTTCTCCATAGCGTATTCACCGCTAAAAGTTATTTGCTCTACATGTTTGATAAACTTTCTGTGTTCCCCTTCTTTATTTATAAGTAATGTTCCATCTTTTATGGAAATATCTAAACCTCCAGCGGTAAAAGTCCCGCAAAAAACAACTTCTTTAGCATTCTGAGTAATATTAATAAATCCGCCACAACCTGCAACTCTAGACCCGAATTTACTTACATTGACATTGCCCTTTTCATCTACTTGAGCGAGTCCCAAAAAGGCAATATCCAATCCTCCACCGTCGTAGAAATCAAACTGATATGGTTGATCAATGATTGCTTCAGGATTGACACTGGCTCCAAAGCTTAATCCACCTGCAGGAATTCCGCCAATAGGACCTGCCTCGACGGTTTGAATCATATATTCGTTCATACCCTCCTCATTTACTACCGACGATATGCATTCAGGCATACCTATTCCTAGATTAACAATCGCTTCAGGAGTTAGCTCCATAGCAGCTCTACGCGCAACTATTTTTCGCTCGTTTAAAGGAAGAGACTCTATCTGAGTAATTGGTGTTTTTATCTCTCCGCTATAGGCAGGATTATAATCCTCAACAAATGTCTGCTGATGGTTTTCTTTCTTTGCCAGCACAATAGCATCAACAAGTAAGCCTGGAATAACTACAGACCTCGCATTTAGAGTTCCTTTCCTGACGATTCTTTCGACCTGAGCGATAACTATTCCACCTGAATTTTTTGTTGCCTGCGCCATGGACAACATCTCAAAATTTCCTGCTTCTCTCTCCATGCTTATATTGCCTGACTCGTCTGCTGTTGTTCCACGAACAAAAGATACATTTATAGGAAACGACTTATAGAAAAGCCAATCTTTTCCTTTTATAGAAATAAGTTCAACCAGTTCTTCTTTAGTAACTTTATTTATTTTCCCGCCATCTATTCTGGGATCAACAAATGTTTTCAACCCCACATGAGTAATTGTTCCCGGCTTACCAGCAGCAATATCCCGATACAGATGTGAAATTACTCCCTGTGGAAAATTATAAGCTTCTATTTTATTCTCTACTGCCAATTTCCCTAATCTGGGAGCTAAATTCCAGTGCCCGCCAATAACTCTTTTTATTAATTTTTCATGTCCAAGATGGTTTAATCCCCTATTTTTGCCATCTCCCTGACCTGCGGCATAAATTAAAGTCAAATCTTGTGGTTTACCAGTCCTCAAGAATCTTTTCTCTAATGCAGAAGTTAATTCCTCAGAATGACCATTACCAACAAAACCACCAGTAGCAACTGTATCACCATCTTTTATCAGTTTTATCGCTTCATTTACATCGACTATTTTTGACTTCATTACATATACCA
>CAZMXO010000138.1:0-3090 GCA_964570265.1 uncultured bacterium | reverse complement strand
ATATGTTAAAAATGAAATTATCTGTCATTATTCCTGCGCACAATGAACAAGAGTCAATAGGCAATGTTCTTAAAAATTTGAGTGAAGTTCTGAAAGTAAAAATACCGGAGTATGAGATAATTGTTGTTAATGATAATAGTTCTGATAGGACCTCAGAGATTGCAGCAAGTTTTATTAAGAATGAACCAAGCGTAAAACTAGTTTCAAGATATGAACATCCCGGATTTGGTCTGGCTATAGCAGCTGGCATTGAAAAAAGCACTGGAGATGCAATTGTGATTTGCATGGGTGATGACTCGGATGATCCTGAGGATGTAGTTCTTTATTACAACAAGCTGGCTGAAGGCTATGATTGTGTTTTTGGTTCCAGATTCATTTCAGGAAGTGTTGTAAAGAACTATCCTGTTCTCAAATTAATGATTAACCGAATTGTAAATTATTTTATAAAATTTCTTTTTCGCATAAGATGTAATGATATAACCAACGCTTTTAAGGCTTATTCGCGAGAAGTAATAGAAGCAATCAAGCCTTTTAATGCAAAATACTTTAATATGACTGTGGAATTGCCCCTTAAGGCGTATAATAGGAAATTCAGTTATTGCGTTATTCCTATAAAATGGTATGGACGGAAGAGTGGAGTATCTAAACTAAGCATACGCCAGATGGGCAAAAGATATCTTTTTACAGTTATTTATTTGTGGCTTGAACGGGTCTTAATAAGTGATGAATTATGAAAATCCTTTTAATTAATCCTCCGCATGGAGATGTTTACGGGGGTCTAAAAAAACCAATTTTCCCTCCATTAGGGCTTGCGTACATAGGCGCAGTTCTGGAGCGCGAAAATCACAATGTAAAAATTCTGGATATGGATGCAGAGAATACTTCCCATGAGGAATTTCAAGAGCTTTTAAGAGATGAGAAGTATGAGCTTGTCGGCATAACAACGACAACTCCTACATACAACAACGCAAAGAGGTTGTGTGATGTAGTAAAAGAGGAGATTCAGGCAAAAACTGTAATAGGCGGCATCCATGCTACTATTATGCCTGAAGAGTCTATTGCACCCAAGAACATAGACTTTCTAGTTAAGGGGGAAGGAGAACAAACTATATGTGAACTTGCTGATTCTCTTGATAAAAATAAAGGTCTCCATGGAATAAAAGGGCTTGTGTATAAAGAAAATGGGAACATTGTTGTTAATGAGCCGCGGGAACTGATTAAAGACCTGGATGTATTGCCTCATCCAGCATGGCATTTATTTAGGCATATTAAGTATGTTTTTCCTGATTCTCTTTCTTCTCATGTTTTCCCTGTAATGAGTTCAAGAGGATGTCCTGGCAGATGCAGCTTCTGTAGCGCAAAGAGTATATTCTTAAGAAAATTCAGACCTCGTAGCGCTCAGAATGTTGTAGATGAAATAGAAGACTTAGTGAAAAGATACAGTGTTCGTGAAATTCACCTTTGGGATGACAATTTTACTCTTAATAAAAGCAGAGTCCTTGAAATTAAAGACCAAATTTTACGCAGAGGAATAAGAGTAAAAATTGCGTTTATGAATGGATTAAGAGTGGATTGTGTAGATAGAGAAATTTTAAAAGCGTTAAAAGAAATGGGAACATACAGCATAGCTTTTGGTGTGGAGTCCGGTAATCAAAATATTTTAAATTCTATAAAAAAAGGCATTACTACTAAGAAAATAGAGGAGGCATTTGAAATTGCCAGAGAATTTAAAATAGAGACCTGGGGTTTTTTTATGATAGGGTTTCCTCAGGATACAGAGAGAACTATAAGAGAGACAATTGACTTTGCAATTAAACTGGATCCTGACATTGCAAAATTTCATGTTCTTAAACCATATCCTGGCACAGATATTTTTGACGAGTTGAATCAAAAGGGGCTGATAACGGACAGAAATTTTGATAACTATGGAATACATACAAAACCAGTTCACAGACTGGAGAGCCTTAGTGAAGATGATTTGCTTAGGTTGCAAAAAACTGCATATAAAGAATTTTATTTTAGACCTAAAAAAATTATAAAGCAGATATTAAGACTAAAAAGTTTCAATAGAATGAAATTGAATATTCAGCTTGGACTTAGTCTGATAAAAAATATATAGACAAATAAAGTCCAGATATGGGAAAAAGGTGAAAAAATCTGAAGAAATAGGTCTTCAGAGTAAACCAAATTTCAGCTTTACTTAAAGCTGGTTAGGTTTTTTAAGGATAGAATATGATGAAAATATTACTTATTTGCCCGGAATTCGAGGCTCACCGACGTTATTATAGAAAAAAAACGAAGTTTTATTTCCCATTTTCAATATGGTATCTCGGAAGTTACCTAAAATACTATGACATTGAGGTAGAACTTATAGATTTAAGTCTTTTCCATCATAATGATAAGACTGTTGCAGATAGATGTAGAAATTACAAATACATCGGCATTTCTTTTATTAGTGCCCAAGTACCGCGTGCTAGAGAACTTTGTCATATTATTAGAAAGATTAATCCTGATGCAAAGATTATTGTTGGAGGCATACATCCAACACTTTTCCCTGAGCAGACACTGGCCAGTTCACTTGTTGATTATCTTGTAATTGGCGAGGGAGAAATTAGTCTATTAAAGCTCCTGAGAAGTCTAAAAAGCGGAAAAGATATTAATTTCACTCCAGAAATAGGTTAGAAGAATAGAGCTGGTATAGTCATTTTGACTGGTGGCAGGAAGCAGAGGGTTGATTTTGCGAATTATCCTCCTCTTGATTATTATATTCTTGATCAGAAGATGCTTAATACAAGTGAGAAGAACTTTTTAGGTATTATAACCAGTAGAGGGTGTCCTTATAAGTGTACTTTTTGCGTTAATAGGGCAATAAGAGAATACAATCGTTATACATGCTGGAGCGCGGATAAAACAGTTGAAGAGATTGAAAAGGGCATAAACATGGGCTTTAAAGGCATGTTTTTTTGGGATGATAATTTCTTTAGTGACAAGGCTAGGATAATGAGATTTATTCAGTTGGTTAAAGAAAAGAATTTAGAATTTGATTGGTTTGCTTCTTGCGGAGTTAATTATTTAATTAAAAATTTTTTT
>CAZMXO010000137.1:0-3151 GCA_964570265.1 uncultured bacterium | reverse complement strand
TTGTGCCTTCCAGTTTGTCAGAAAAGCTCTTATTGGCTGTTTCAAGCATTTTTATATTATTCTGCAGCTGTGTATTTATCTGGCTAACTATCAGAGACATTTGCTGGTTGAGAACCTGACTATTGTCTGAAAGACTTTTACTAACCTGCTCTCTTAGATTGTGTATCTCTTGGTACATAAGTGGATCAGGCGAGTGCTTTCTATCTTTAAACAAAATAACTAATACCACAAAAAGCAAAAAAGCAAATATAACTATAACGTAACCTAACATACCCGTGCATTCCTAGTTTCTTAAAAGTTATCACTTAATACAGGCAAACTCAAGGGAATTTTGACAGGACAGAATTTGATAAAACCCTAATTCCTTATTGACAAAATTTTTTTATCGTATAGAATTATTCGCAAACGTGAGGAGGTTTTACATATGCAGAAACATAAATCGGCTCTTAAGAGAGTAAGAACCAGTACAAAAAGATATAAAAAAAATAGAGCAGTAAAGAAAAATGTTAAAGTTGCCGTAAAAAATGTTGGCAAGCTTATAGATGAAAAAGCAAACGTAGCAGATTTGCAAAAGTCCATAAATAAATCGACCTCTTTGATAGACAAAGCTGCTACCAAGGGAATTATTAAGAAGAACACCGCTCGCAGAAAAAAATCTCTGATAATGCGAAAAGTGAACGAGCATAACAAAAAAGAATCTTTATCCGAGAAAAACAAAGAAGTAGAAAAATCCGGTTCTACCAAAAATTAACGACTTCACTCACAATATTTCTTGCTAGATTTTCAACAGCTTTGTCCGTGGCTGCTTTCTCCGACATTCCTAATCTACCGGTAGTATAATAAGAAACACTGCCCTCAATAGTTTGAGTCCAGATGATTTCGTCTTTATTAAGATTTTTCAATACTACCTGCGCAGTTACTACCACTCTATACTGCTCTACATCATTGTTTTTGTCATATCCAAGCGGCTCCGTCTTATATTTTATTACTTGCCCCTCAAGTATAGTGTCTGCTTCTTCTTGCTTTAGTAGCCTCATATTTCCATCAAGAATAAGTTCATTGATGACAGCATCCGTTACCGTTATATGAATATTATGCTCATAGGTCTTATTTTTGAACATCGGTACATATATGGAGCTTATTCCAGCACCTTTTATTGTACTGGTAGTATATCCGCACCCTGCCAAGACAATCGGAATTAAAAATACAATTAAAATCTTACTCAACTTCTCATTCATTTTTGCCTCCCTTGTTTTTTGCTCTATGCATCCCATATTTGCCCTAATTCTATCAGAATGATTGAATTCATGTCAACTGATTAAATCCCTTATTTGTCTAGACTTTTGTTTTCATTTTTGTATAATTCGCTGCGATGAGAAAACTAAGTTGGAGATTAAAACTAATATTGCTCTTTGTGGGGATATTGAGCATATCGCTAATTATTCAAATATTCATTGATATTGATATGCTTCAAATATTAAATAGAGCAGTTGAAACCAACGTAATGCTGAAAATCAGTATCGCGCTTTTTATGGTCGCATTGCTTATCGCGCTCATCTTTGCCCGACAGATAATCTCGTCACAAAGAAAAATGGAAAAGAAACTGAAAAGAGAGATCGCCGAGCATAAGCTGTCGAATGAATATTTAGAATATCTTAAAACGAAGGATCCTCTGACAGGAGTGAGCAATCGTAACCTTTTGCACGAACATCTTAGGAAAAATATCGACGATTTCCAGTTAGATAAACGCATAAAAGCTGTTATTACAGTAAACTTTGATAATTTTAAGCAGCTTAATAATTATAATTCTTACAGTGTGGGAGACGAGATTTTAAAACAATTTACAAAAAGAGCAAAATCCTGTTTATTGAAGAGCGATGATGATGTCTTCAGAACGGGAGGAAATGAATTCGTAATTTACTTAAGTGATATACGTCATGACATAGACGCTGGCTTAGTAGCTGGAAGGATACAAAAGACATGCTCAACGATCCCTTACCATGTCAAAACGGGTAATACAGAGACAGAGATTAATTCTTCCGTCAGTATGGGGATTTCTGTTTCCCCAAAGGATGGAAGAACTTCAAATGACTTGTTAAAATATGCTGGTTTAGCCCTTAATCATGCTAAAAAGCAGGGCAAGGGCAGGTATTGTTTTTATAATAAAGATATGGACGAAAGGGAGCAGCAAAGAATTGAGATAAGAAAGAAGCTTATTGATTCTTTGAAAAATGATTATATAACAGCATACTTTCAGCCGATTGTTGGAAAAGACGGGAAAATAAAGAAATTTGAAGCACTGGCGCGCATTAATTATCCTAATGAAGGATTGATTTCTCCAATTGTCTTCATTCCTGTGGCAGAAGAAACAGAACTAATTGAAGACTTAGGTAATATAATTTTAGAAAAAGCTTGCAGGGCAGCCAGGATTTGGCATCATCAAAGTCATGAGATCTGCGCTTCCGTCAATGTGTCCTCTCGCCAGTTGAGAGAGGGATTCTATAAAAAAACAATGTCAATATTAGATAAAACCCAATTTAATCCTAAATTCCTGTATCTCGAAATAACAGAAGAAACTATTATGAATAATCCTGAAAACTCAATTAGGGAAATGCGACAATTGAGAAAAAAAGGGGTTCATTTTTCAATAGATGATTTTGGTACTGGCTATTCTTCTTTCACAAGAATGAGAGATTTGCCAATAGATGAAATAAAGATAGACAGAGCATTTCTTAGAAACATAACAAGGGATAATGAAGGGAAACTCAATAGAGCTATGATACAAGGACTGGTAAGTATCACAAAAGCGCAAAATATTAACTTGATAACTGAAGGCGCCGAAACAGAGGATGAAATAAAAATTCTCTATGAATTAGGTTGTAATGATATACAGGGATATTATTTTAGCAAACCGATCCCATATGAAGGTTTTACTAAAATTATTGATAGAATTTACACGGTCTCTAAAATCTGAAAAAATCTTAGGCAAAGAATATTTTTTGCGCGCCCAAGCTGTCGCGAAATCTTGCAAATTGTGAGTTTTTGTGGTATATAATCGTGTATGATAAAGTTGAATTTAGCTCCTCGTATAAACAGTGGTAACAGTTTAGCTACCAAAAGTAGTGAGAGAAATTAGATGAGAAAACCAGCA
>CAZMXO010000136.1:0-3155 GCA_964570265.1 uncultured bacterium | reverse complement strand
ACGCTCCGACACAGTCAACATTCTCTTTATTGCTGTAAACAGCTATTTTCGTTCTATCTCCTGCTTCTCTGGCAATAGCCTTTATTTCAATTATATTTTGCGCAATTTCCGGAACCTCCAACTCAAGCAATCGTTTTACAAACTCAGGATGTGTCCTGGAGACAATTATGTTAACTTTGCTACCAGAATCAGTAACTTCTAAAATATATGCCCGTATTCTATCACCCTGTTTGTATCTCTCTTTCTGTAAACGCTCTCTATAAGGCATCCGAGCTTCAACGTCTCCAAGATCAATTATCACATCTCCGTGATCAAATCTATACACAATTCCATTAATTAAAGTGCCCTGTCTTTCTCTGAACTTTTCATACAAATTGTCATTTTCTACATCTCTTATCTTTTGCATTATTACTTGTTTTGCGGTCTGAGCCGCTATTCTGCCAAAATCATGCGGGGTGATTTCCTCAACATATATACTGCCAACTCTCAAGCTTTTATCTGTCTTTTTTGCTTCTTTAACATCAATTTCTTTGTGTGGATCTTCTACATTACGCACAACTTTTTTTCTTAAAAACACACAAATCTCTTTCCCATCTCCACCAATAGATACCTCAAGGTCCATAGAGTTTCCTAATTTTTTTTGCGCAGCTGATAATAAAGCCGTTTCGACAGCTTCTACAAGAATTTCTTCTTTTATATTCTTCTCTTTACAAAGCGCCTTTATAATCCCCAAAATTTCTTTATTCATAATAATCCCACATCAACAACAAAGAGTGGGGAAACATCTTACCCACTCTTCTCCATTTGCTGAATCACTTATAAGGATTTTATATCATAACTTAGAAGCTCTTGCAAGAAATTTTTCAATAGCCTTTCTTATATTCTCTTCATTCTCAAGCTCATCTTCTGTAAATATCTTATAAACTCTGTAATACCTATTCTTATATTTTAATTCGAACTTCTTCAGCTCTTCAGGTTTGAATTCAAGTTTAAAAGCAGTTACTGCCTCATCAAATTTTAAATTGCCTGTTATATATCTCCATGAATATACACCAGTAGTAATATACGTTCCCATCGTATAAACAAGATAATCTGTATCCCTATCCCGACAAAATCTCCATAAATCAGTTTCATCTCTTGAAAACATTGAATACATATAATTCCTTATTTTAGCCCTTATATCATCTGATTCCACTTTCGCATGAATTAATACGGGTCTCTCTGCATACAGTCTTATAAATCCTGCTACTGAAAAGTTTGTTGCGATAGGACTGTCTTCACTGGTGTTCTCTTTAAGCCATTCGCACACATCCATTAAAGAGGAAGGATGCTTAATAAATCCAACTCTTTTACAAATATGCGTTGTCTTTATATATTCAAAGGGTAGAAACGCAAGAAGTAAAGCAGTAACAACATTAATTGCCTTTGATTTGGATTTTGGATTTTGGATTTTTAGTGATATGTATTTATATATAAGAGAGATAGAACAACATAGGAAGAAGATTAAAAATACCCTCATTCTTGCAAAGAGAAAGTAGAAGATCAAAAATAAAAGAGTTAAGAATACCAGAAGAACATCTTCCTTTACTGAATTCCCCCTCCTGTATGCCTTAAAAAACAAAATAAAAGCTGTAATTCCAATAAGAAGTGTTGAGCTAAAAAAAGTTACTACCTCTATAAGCGAAGGTGTAATATCCGCAGGTAACCACATGAAATTTACATCAAAAGGCAAAAGAATTGGATTAGCCGGTTTTACTCCTAAAAATCTGAGTTTATAGAAAAATAGAGACGTTATATGAAAGTATGTACTAAACTGGTTTTTTAGCACAAAAGAATTAATGATCTCTAAAGAAACGAATACCCCAAAAAGTAATAATAATGCTTTTAGCCGATTTAATCTCTTCAATTTCATTATTGCAGCAATTGCAACTGTAGAATACCCAAAAAGCATCGCATGGCTGTAGAGAAATCCTATCTCTCTAAGCCTAAGATTTGTAAAACCCGCAAACATCATAAATAAAAGACTTATTGAAACAAATTCCAGATAATTTGCACTGTTTTTACCGTATATAATTAAAAAAACCGCTGAACCAAACAAAACCCCCAAATAGAGCTGGGTAAGATCCCATGATATAACAGCAATATAAAGCAATAATCCGGCCGAAATTGATAAAATTAATCTTTTTTTATATTTAGGCTTCTGTTTTGAAATAAAAAACAGTAAACTCAAATTAAGGAATATAAGCGGTAAAGCAAAAGTCTGTTTCAAAAAAATCTCTCCCGTGGTTTCAAGCACAGAAGGAAGCATTACACCATAATATGCTGAAGAAATCAGAGATGCAATCCTATTTTTAGAGATACTATATGCCAATATAAAAACTGCAATTATACTTAATGAAAAAAGTAAAGGAACTACATGTCTTATAAAACTAGTTAGTTGAATTTTACCGCTAAAGTTTAGATATTTATATAAATATCCGTAGAAATATTCCATAAAAATAAAATTCCTTTTACGAATATTAATACCTTCAGGATACTGCGTTTTATTGTCCATAACGGGCAGGCTACCTGTCTCAGCAATGACTTTAGTGTATATAAAGTGCTGAGCAGATTCGTTAGAAAAAAGAATGAGTCCGCAATTGTCTGTTCTATGCTGTAATATCTGAAATCTAACAAAAATTGAAATTAAGCATATGAAAAATAAGACAAAAATAACATATACTTTTTTCTGCATAATTTTTAGTATTAAGAGGTAAGGATTAAGTAAAAATTTTACACCTCGACTTGATTCATGGTATCCATGAATTTCCTATTTGTTTTTGTCTTTTTTAATTTCTCAATCAAAAATTCCATCCTTTCTGTCGCACCCATTGAAATCAATACCTTGCGCAATAGCCAAATCTTGCTCAGGTCTTTTGCATCTATTAATAAATCTTCTTTCCTTGTTCCCGAACGTTCAACATCAATTGCAGGAAAAACTCTCTTATCCACAAGTCTCCGATCCAGATGGATTTCCATATTCCCTGTTGCCTTAAATTCTTCAAAAATCACATCATCCATCCTACTACCCGTATCAATCAGCGCTGTTGCTATTATTGAGAGGCTTCCTCCTTCTTCTATCTTTCTGGCAGCAGCAAAAAACCGCTTTGGTTTAT
>CAZMXO010000135.1:0-3166 GCA_964570265.1 uncultured bacterium | reverse complement strand
AAATGGGAACAAAAAGGAATAAAGGGAGTATCTCGTTTTCTTAACAGAGTATGGGGTATCGTGCTTGAGGCAGAGAGACACAAAGGCACAGAGGCACAAAAAAAAGACAACAAGAAATATAAAACATTAAATATGTGGATACACAAAACGATCAAGAGGTTTACGGCTGATATTGAACGTCTTCAATTTAACACTGCAGTTGCTGCTTTAATGGAATATATCAATTACCTGTACGAGATTAAAAGAGATAAAGAAGTTGCATCCTCAAGATTGTGGATAGAAGCTTTGGAAACATTGATAAGATTATTGTCCCCTATTGCTCCTTTCATGTCAGAGGAACTATGGCATGTTATAGGACATCAACATAGTATTCACAAGCAAAAGTGGCTTGAATATAACGAAGATGCGATAAAAGTTGATGAAGTTGAGATCGTTGTGCAGATCAATGGGAAGATAAGAAGCAGATTACAGATAAGCGCAAATATTAATGAAGAAGAGACAAAGAAACTTGTTTTATCTGACAAACACATAAAAGAAGTTATTGCTAATAAAGCAATCCGCAAGATATTTGTAGTACCTGGGAAACTGGTTAATATTGTAATTTAGTCCTGAAAGAGTTACAATAAAAAATCTGGGGGAGCTAAGAGCTGAGAGTTCCGAAAGTGTTCGGAAGACCCCTTGAACCTGTTGGGATAATACCCACGTAGGGAATGGAGAATAAATTAGAATTAGTTTAAATCTGTTCCCGAGCGGAGCAGATTTTTTTTATGGAATTAAAAATTATAATATAACATGGAGGGCAAAAAATGCTGGATGAAACAATAATCTCAAAAGCTATACTCGAAACATATAATAAGAAGCTTATAAGTTGTCTGAACCTTGATGTTGCAATCGCAGGCGCAGGACCTGCTGGCATAGTGGCTTCCTATTATATGGCAAGAAAAGGATTACATGTCGCAATATTCGAGAGAAAACTTTCACCCGGCGGAGGCATGTGGGGAGGAGGCATGATGTTCAACCAGATTGTTGTACAGGAAAACGCTCTGGGAGTTCTTGATGAGTTTGATATTTCGTATAAAGAGTATCAAAAAAATTATTACGTAGCTGATTCGGTTGAAGCAACATCAAAGCTTCTGGCAAAAGCGATGTCTGCAGGCGTAAAAATATTTAACTGCATATCTGTAGAGGATACTGTGATTGTTGACAATACTGTAAAAGGATTTGTCATTAACTGGTCTCCTGTAGATATTGCCAAACTGCATGTTGATCCTTTAACTGTTAAAAGCAAATATGCCATAGAGGCAACAGGGCATCCTCTTGAAGTATTGACCGTGCTTGAGAAAAAAGCCCGTGTAAAGTTAGGAACAAAGACAGGTAAAATAATGGGAGAAATGCCCATGAATGCAGATAAAGCAGAAAAGGATACAATAAAGAATACCAAGGAGATATATCCCGGATTATTTGTGGTTGGCATGGCAGCAAATGCGGCATTCGGAGGACCAAGAATGGGCCCTATTTTTGGTGGAATGCTGCTATCTGGCAAAAAAGCATCGGAGATGATAATTAAGAAATTTAAGAAGGGGAAATAGATGACATTACTTGAATCGGCAAAAAAGAATATCATTACAAATGATATAAAAATAGTAGCTGAAAAAGAAGGAATAGATGTAAATAAATTAGTTCAAAGAATTGCTGCGGGAGAAATAGTTATTCCTAAAAGCAAAAAACATAAATTTTCTCCAATAGGCATTGGGTCTGGTTTAACCATAAAAGTAAATGCGAATATAGGCACCTCTCCAAAAGATGCAGATATCAGAAAGGAGCTGAGAAAATTAGGTATTGCAATTAAAGCCGGCGCTGATGCGGTTATGGATTTAAGCACAGGAGGCAATCTGAATAAGATTCGTGAAACGATTATTAAAGAATCAAGCGTACCTGTAGGGACTGTTCCTGTTTATCAGGTAATGGTGGAAAAAAAATATATTGATAGAATAAGCAAAGAAGATATATTAAATACGATACGAATACATGGCGAACAGGGGATTGATTTTATTACTGTTCACTGCGGATTCACAAGAGACTGCATTCCTTTGTTAAAAAGCAGAGTAACAGGCGTTGTGTCCAGAGGAGGAACTTTTATGATGAGGTGGATGCAGTATCATGGCAGGGAAAATCCGTTATTTGAGTATTATGACGAAGTATTGGACATAGCAAAAGAATATGATATGTGCTTGAGCCTTGGAGACGGTCTGAGACCCGGATGCATTGCAGACGCAACAGATAAAGCGCAGGTAGAAGAGCTTAAAAATCTCGGCATACTAGCTGAAAAAGCTCGGGATAGAGGCGTTCAGGTAATGATAGAAGGCCCTGGACACGTTCCGTTGAATCAGATTGAGAAGAATATAAAACTTCAGAAAAAATACTGCAAGAATGCTCCGTTTTATGTTCTTGGCCCGCTTGTAACGGATATTGCTCCAGGATACGATCATATAACATGCGCAATAGGAGGAACTCTTGCTGCATATTACGGGGCGTCTTTTCTATGTTACGTTACTCCTGCAGAACACTTGGGACTTCCAACGGAATCGGACGTAAAAGAAGGAGTAATTGCCACAAAGATAGCTGCGCATGCAGCAGATGTGGCAAGAGGACATAAAAAAGCTTTGGACTGGGATAGGAGAATGTCTGTAAAAAGGAAAAAACTGGATTGGGAGGGAATGATAGCCCTTTCAATAGATCCTGAAAAAGCGAGAGAATATAGAAAACGCAGCAAAATAGACGAAGATAAAGAATGCACAATGTGCGGAGAGTTTTGTGTAATGAAGGACTGGCAATCAGAGGATAATAAGAGAAATGAAGACAGTTCCGATTAGCGGAGAATTTGACTTAATAAAACATATTGCTGCCAGTCCGATAAGAAAGGAAGTAATCTGCGGCATAGGAGACGATGCTGCTGTAATAAAATACGAAAACAAGTTTCTTTTAGTTACAACAGATACGATTGTTGAAGATGACCATTTTTCTTTTTCTTATTTTACTCCCGAACAAGTTGGCATAAAAGCTATTGAAAGCAATTTGTCCGATATTGCCGCAATGGGAGGTAAACCTTTGTATGTATTGGTCTCTCTTGTATTAAAATCCGATTCAACAATGCATATGGTTGAGG
>CAZMXO010000134.1:0-3179 GCA_964570265.1 uncultured bacterium | reverse complement strand
ACTGTGGGTTCAGGGGATATGGGGTCTGTTGAGTATGTTCCTGCAGATCTGAGCAAAAAACGATATGCGGAGGCTGAGGCATCAGCAAAACTGCTTGAAGCTGAATATATTAGTTGCGGCATATCCTGTTTGCATGTTGTATTTGATAATCCAACAAGATTTATGGTTACGGAAATGATACGGAAGATAGACCCTGACATTATTATTACCATGTCTCCTCAGGATTATATGAAAGATCATGAGCTAACTGCTGATTTAGTTTGGGACGGGTGTTTCAATGCTCCGATTCCCAATTATCACACTGGTTTAGTAAATCCAGCAAAAGCAACATCCAAGATTCCATATCTATACTATGGAGATCCATTGGATTTAACGGATAGATTCGGTAATTCTATAGAGCCTGAATTTTATGTAGATATTAAAGATGTAATGGAAACCAAAACAAATATGTTAAAGAAACATGAAAGTCAACGATCATGGCTAAAAAGACAGCACGGCATGGATAAATATACAGAAACTATGAAAGAACTTTCACATAGAAGAGGAAATGAGATTGGCGTGAAATATGCCGAAGGATTCAGACAGCATAAAGGGCATACATTTCCTCATGATAATATCTTAGAGAAGCTGTTAAAGAACAAGGTTAAATATAAAAACAATAAAAATAAGGAGGAGTAACTATTATGGATTTAATGAGCACAATTAAAGGGTCTTTGTTGGAGGATTTTTTCCCACATGGATGGGATATGGAGAAACTGGATAAATGTTGTGATAATTCCCCGGAGTCAGTTACTGACCGTCAGGATTGGTGGAACAAAGAGTTTAAACCTGTTTCATGCGAAACATTAGGTGATTTTGATGCTATGATGGGTCATGAAATAGCTATAGAGATTAGAAAGGCAAGAGATGAGGGCAGAAAGATAGCGTTTATATTACCCGTTGGCCCAATGGGGATGTATAAATGGGCTGTTTACTTTCTAAAAGAATGGAATGTGGATTGCAAACATGTTTATGGTTTCAATATGGATGAATGGAGCGATAAAGATGGAAATACGTTGCCTTCTGATAACACAGGAGCTTTTCAAAATGCAATGCAGCAAGCTTTTTATGGACCGCTAGGAGATCTTACCGTTCCAAAAAACCAACGGAATTTTGCCACAAAGGAAATGCTTCCTACATATCCTGAGAAGATAAAAGAACTCAAGACAGAAGGAGTAAAGCTTGTTCTTGTTTTTGGTATTGGAAGAGTATTTCATATTGCTTTTTGGGAACCGCACTTTGCTGCAGAATTCTCTTCTGAAGAGGAATGGAAGAAGCAGGACTACAGATTAGGAGCAAAACTGCATCCATTGACCATAGAACAGAACGCTGTAACCAGTTTTAAGAGTCGCACAACTCTGGTTCCATGTTTTGCCAATACGATTGGTCCTGGACTATTTCTCAAAGCTGATAAAATAATCGGCGGATGTGACGGGACACTCGGAAGGGGAATGATGTGGCAGGGATTGTCTCTATGGGTTACTTTAAGACACGGTCCAAATATATGGATTCCTTCCAGTTTTATGCCTACTTTAGCTGGAAAACTCTTTTTTCTTAAAGAACTTGCAGGTCCTCTTGTAGTAGAGTGTAATTGATGAAACTTGCCGGAGTGGTGGAACTGGCAGACGCGCCGGACTCAAAATCCGGTGGAGCTTAAACTCCGTGAGGGTTCGACTCCCTCCTCCGGCACTAAACGGACAATTTTAGGATAAATATAATGAAAAAGGAATTGATTATAAGCGTAGATGCTTATGAAGTAAGAACGGCATTATTGGAAGAAGGTGTGTTGGCTGAATTTGCTGTTGAACGGATAGGAGAAAGACGCATTGCGGGCAATATTTACAAAGGCATAGTAAAAGCGGTATTGCCGGGCATACAATCTGCATTTGTAGATATAGGGTTGGAGAAAAACGGATTTTTGCATGTTAAAGATATAGCAATTTCTTCAGCAATGCCGGAAGGGGTAGAGGAGTACGAGGGAAATGGGGAGACGATTTCGAGGAGATCTCACCAAAAAGAGTCCATAACAGATATATTAACTAATGAACAAGAAATACTTGTTCAAGTGATAAAGGAACAATTAGGAACAAAAGGCGTGAAACTATCGTCTTTTATTTCCATACCCGGTAGATCCTTAGTTTTGATGCCAACGGTTGATCATATAGGGGTATCCAGAAAGATAGATAATCAAAATGAAAGATATCGCCTAAAGGAGATAGCAAAAAAAATTAAGCCTGAGGATATGGGACTTATTATTAGAACGGGAGGCGAAGGAAAGACAGAAAAAGAGTTTAATGATGAAATTAATTATTTGGTAAGACTTTGGAAAAGAATTCAAAAAAGAGCAAAAATATCTGATACCTTGACTGTAGTTTATCAAGAGCATAATTTGATTCACAGGCTTGTGAGGGACTTATTGCATCCTGATATTCAGATGGTGCTGATAGATTCAAATGATGAATATAACAAGTTGAGACAGTTCGTTGGCGGGGTACTGCCTGAAATGAAATCTCGGATAAAATTATATAATGAAAAACAAAAATTGTTTGATAAATATAATTTAGAAAAAGAAATAGATAAAGTGCTTCAGGGCAGAGTGAGATTAAAAAGTGGTGGTTGGATATTAATTGAACAAACAGAGGCTCTTGTTTCTATAGACGTAAATACGGGGAAATATGTAGGAAAAACTTCCTTAGATAACACAGTTTTAAAAACTAATCTTGAAGCCGCTTTAGAAATAGCTCGTCATCTCCGTCTCAAGGATATGGGAGGAATTATAATAATTGATTTTATTGATATGAAGTATGAAAAGCATAAACATGAATTATTGCGAGTCTTTAAAGACGTTCTGAAAAAGGATAGGGCTAAGACTACAGTAACTCGATTGAGCAAATTTGGCCTTTTAGAAATGACCAGACAAAGGGTTAAACAAAGTATCTCTGATTACCTATTTCAAGCTTGTCCCTATTGTAAAGGAAATGGAAATATAAAATCATTGGCAACTACATGTATCGAATTGCAGAGAAAAGTAGAACAATTATGCGCAACAAGATTAATGAAGACTATTTGGATAAAGATTCATCCGTCTATATCTTCTTATCTTGTCAAACATTATAAAAAAACAATGACAGGATTGGAAT
>CAZMXO010000133.1:0-3215 GCA_964570265.1 uncultured bacterium | reverse complement strand
TAAACCTGAGTGTCTGCATCTCTGAAGTCTCAGCATTTACAATCTTTATTATTCCTGCAACTATTGCTGTCGTAGTTTTTCCACCAATAGAATATCCTCCAAAACTTAATCCGCCACCCATGCCCTTCTGTGAATATTCGAATACCGTAATTACTCCATTAAGAATTATCTGAGCTCCTTTAATTTTTCCGATTTTTGCTCTTGTTTTTTTACTTACTCTTCCGCTCGCTCCGAGATCCTGCTCACTAATTATATCCCCCACATCCATTCTGCTCATAACGGAAAACTGTCCGGTCTCTGTTAGGGCGCTTTCCAGCATGTCAGCCATTCCTGTTCCCATACTTAATTCGGATTTTCTCCAATAATCAGTTCCTGGAGCATCTTTTGCGATGAATTTACTTACAGCCACACGCACCTTTTCTGCGCATACAGGGCTTGAAAACGAGACAGCAACAAACATTAAAACTAAGACAATAACTAATGTTCTCTTTACACATCTCATGCCTTTAACCCTCCTTTTTTAACCACTAATACCATAGGTTATAATAACACTGCATCACGATTTTTGTCAAGCATCTGTACTGCAAGACAAAATAATTGACTAAGAATATATTCTATGATAGCTTTGAGTAAGAAAGCTAAATAGTACCGGGAGCGAGATTTGAACTCGCACAGGATTTCTCCCACTAGCCCCTCAAGCTAGCGTGTCTGCCAATTTCACCATCCCGGCTGAAGTTTTTAGATCTTTCTACATAATAGCAAATTTTGATTTGATGTCAAAAAGAATTCAGGTGATTTATGATTAAGGTTAATGAAATTTTTAAAAGCATCCAGGGCGAGGGGAGCTTTGCCGGCAAACTGTGCAGTTTCATAAGACTTACAGACTGTAATCTCAGATGCAGCTACTGCGACACAAAGTATGCTTACGAAAAAGGGGATGATTTCTCTATAGAAGAAATAGTCCGAAAAGCAAAGATGCTGGGTCCGAATCTGGTAGAAATCACAGGAGGAGAACCTCTTTTACAAAAAGAAACTACTGAGTTGATTGACACACTGATCAAGCAAAAATATATTGTCTTAATTGAAACAAATGGCACTATTGGTATTAAGAATATAAATCAACACGCAATAATAATACTTGATTTGAAATGTCCGGGAAGCAAAATGAGCGCCAATACGCTGTGGAAAAACATTGAGTATTTAAGGAAAAAAGATGAGGTTAAGTTTGTGATAGGCGACAGAAAGGATTACGATTGGGCAAAGGATATAGCAGAAAAATACAACCTCAATCAACGAGTAAACAATGTTCATTTTTCGCCCGTTTATGGTAAACTGGTTCCCAAGAAACTCGTTGAATGGATTTGCCATGACAATCTGGACGTTAGAATGCAGATTCAACTACATAAATATATATGGAATCCAAATACAAGAGGCGTTTAGATGAAAAAAGCCATAGTTCTCAGTAGCGGAGGAATTGATTCAACAACTGCAATGGCTATTGCTAAAGCAGAAAACTATGAGTTGTACTCATTAACTCTTGATTATGGACAGCGTCACAAGATTGAGATTGAAAGCGCTAAAAAAGCTGCTGATTTTTTCTGCGTTAAGGAACACAAAATTATAGTAGTAGGACTAGGTCAAATCGGCGGATCAGCATTAACAGATAATATAGATATTCCGACAGATAACCCATTAGAAGAAATACCTGTTACATACGTTCCGGCAAGAAACACTATATTTCTTTCCATTGCTTTGGCATGGGCAGAAGTTGTCGGAGCAAATGATATATTTATCGGGGCAAATATAGTTGATTATAGTGGCTATCCTGACTGCAGATCTGAGTATTTAGAGGCATTCGAAAAAATGGCAAATCTCGGGACTAAAGCCGGTATCAAAGGGGGAAAAATAAAGATTCATGCACCTTTAGTAAAAATGTCTAAATCAGAAATTGTAAAAAAGGGCTCTGAATTAGGAATTGATTATTCCATAACCTGGAGCTGTTACAATCCACGTGCCAGCGGTAAAGCGTGCGGAAAATGCGACAGCTGTAAATTTAGATTAAAGGGATTTAGGGAAGCTGGTTATAAAGATCCTATACAATATTCCACATAAGGAGAAAACAAATGTCTAAAGAACACATAGATAAATTAACAATACTTGGCAAAAGCAAAATCAAATATCCCACTTCTCCAGATAAAGCAAAACTGGAAACGTTTGAAAACAAATACTCCAAGAGAGATTATTGGATTAGCTTTGATTGCCCAGAGTTTACATCAATATGCCCTGTTACCGGCCAGCCGGATTTTGGCGTAATAACAATACGTTATATACCCGATAAAAAATGCATAGAAAGCAAGTCTCTAAAATTATATTTATTCTCTTTTAGGAACTTTGCTACATTTCACGAACATGTCATCAACAGAATCCTTGACGATGTTGTAAAGGCATGTAATCCAAGAAAAGCTTTAGTTACCGGCGAATTCCTTCCCCGCGGAGGAATAAGCATAAATGTGGAAGCAAGTTACCCTGAAGAATAAAGCAACTAGGTATCCTTTTAATAATTGAAGGATAACGAAAGATGAAAAAGACAGTTGCGTTAGTTTTGCTTATCTTATTCTGCTGTATAACGTCAATAGAAGCAAGAACCTTTAAGTTTACAAGTTATAACGTTGAAAATCTTTTTGATCTTAATAAGGACGGTACCGAATACACCGAGTATATTCCGAACACTGGTTATGGATGGACAAAAGATATTGTTGACATTAAGATCGCAAACATCGCAGAAGTAATAAAGGATTTGAGAGCCGATGTTGTCACATTGCAGGAGGTTGAATCAAAAAACTCTCTTATTCTTTTACGTAACAAACTGAAAGGTTTCGGGTTGGATTATCCTTATTTTGAGATTGCAAATTCCAAGAGCACGACCGTGAAATGCGCTGTTCTGTCCAAGTTCCCAATTATAAAGAAAGAAGAAATACTGATTGATAGTGAATTTGCCAGAAATATTCTTAAAATAACTCTTAATATTGATGGAAATCGTCTCATCCTGTTTATTAATCATTGGAAATCCAAAGGAGGTCCTGAAAGCTTGAGGATAGATTATGCTAAAAAGCTCAAGGAAGATATTGACGGACTAAAAGATGATGTTGACTTCATACTGATAGGTGATTTTAATTCAAACTATAACGAATACAAAACCTTCAGAGATTCCAGCA
>CAZMXO010000132.1:0-3266 GCA_964570265.1 uncultured bacterium | reverse complement strand
GGGTATTTATGGATTTGTCATAGGATTCTTGGTTATGCAAAAATTAGGATTAATGGCAGGAAATATTCCTGATATCTCTGTTTATCAAGGATTATCAATACTCGGCGCATGTATGCCAATGGCAATAACGGGTTATTTTTCAGGTATTCATCAGGGCAAGGTAGGGGCCGCAGGCTGTGGGGTTGTGGCAAAACAGCCAAAGGACTTTATGAAAGCGGTAATATTCTCCGCGCTGGTTGAGACATATGCTATATTCGGATTACTTGCATCTTTCTTGATTCTTAGAGGAATACAACTATAAATTAAATATTATGTCCATTGAAAATATTATAAAAAAAATAGAAACTGATGCTGAAGGAGAATGCAATGTCATTAGAGACAGAGCATCTCAGGAGATTGCAAAGATACAGGAGCAAGCAAAAAATCAGGCTGAAAAAGAAAGAGAAAGCGTTCTGAAACATGCAAACGAGCAAGCAGAAAAAAACACGAATAAGGCAATTGTTTCTGCGAATCTTGAATGCAGGATTAAGTCATTGAAAGTCAGACAGGACATAATTTCAGCATGTTTCGAAAAAACATATAACGAGACTCTTAAGTCGCCTCCATCGGATTATTTAGAACTAATGGAGAAAAAATTGCTGAAACTTGTAGAAATCGGCGATGAGAAGGTAATCTTTGGAGACTTGCACAAAGAAAAGTTCGATAGCGACTTTATGAATCAAATAAATAAGAAACTAATTTCAGAAGGTAAAAAGGGAAAACTTGAGATATTAAATACTTCAAGACCTCTAAAATCTGGTTTTATTTTAATAAAAGGGAAACAAGAACTCAACTCATCCTTGGAACAATTAATTAAGATGCTAAGGCATAAATTACTAATAAAAATAAACAATGTTCTCTTTGGACAAAAGGTATAATGTTTATTGATAAAGCCTCATATGCGGAATACAATCCCGAATATTTGTTTGCTGTAGGCAAGCTAAGGGTATATGAGAGAAAACTCATTAATAAGGCAACTCTTACCCAGCTTGTTGAGTGCAATGGTTTTCAGGAAATGGTTTCCATATTAAGCGAGAGAAATTATTCAGATAATATATCCTCTGTGGAAAAGCCCGAAGATTTGGAAAATCTAATATTTGACGAAATGTCAAACACTATAAGTGAGATAAAAAAACTGTCTCATGATGATGAAATAACTAATTTATACTTATTCAGGTATGATATGCAAAATCTAAAACTCCTGATAAAAGCTGAAAAAAACTCTGAAGATGTTAATCACGCTCTGCTCTATAGAAGCGTAATAGATACTGAGAATCTTGAAGATTCAATAAAAAAAGAAATTTTTTATGTATTCCCTGACTCTCTCAGGGACAAAATAAAGACAATATGGCTCGAGGAAGTGCAACAGGAAAATCTTCAGGAAGCAGAAATTCTTCTGGATAAATTATGGCTGGAAACAGGATATCGTTATATGAAAGAGAGAGAACAGATATTCCTGAGAGATTTGTTTTCTGTATTAATTGATCTATATAACCTCAAGGTAATACTTAGAACTAAGGTTATGAACTATGATCAGGAAAGAGTTTATCGATATATTGCAGAAGGAGGTTTTATTGACAAATCCGTCATATTGAACTCCTACAGTATGGAATTAGAAGGAATGGTAAAATTTTTTCGATCCTCGAATTATAATAAAATTATTGAATCGGGAGTTGAATATTTTCAAAGATATAATTCTTTTTGGAAATTTGAACAGTTATGCAATGATTTTTTGATAGAGTTTGTAGATATCGTAAAATTTTTGGTTGCCAGCTCCTCAAGCCTCATACGATATCTGGTAATTAAAGAAATTGAGCTTAAAAATCTGCGAGCTATTTTAATCGGAAAAAACAATAGGCTTTCAGTCGAACAGATCAGCCAAAATTTGGGGTGCGCGTATGTCTAACATTGCAGTAATCGGTAAATCAGATATAGTCTCCGTATTCTCTGCGTTTGGAATAAATGTTTATCCGCTAGATAATCCAGAAGACTCCATTCTAAAACTTAATGAACTGGTTTCTCTCAATACCGATATTGTTTTCATTACAGAAGATTTGGCAAGTCAAATTAGAAACGTAATTTTTGACTTAAACCTGAAGACTCAAACCAGCATTACTGTTATTCCCGACCATAAGGGTGCAAAGGGACTGGCAGCATCAATAATTAAAGATACTGTAAAAGAAGCAGTAGGAATGGATATAATATGAACGGTAAGATAATAAAAGTTTCAGGACCTTTGGTCTTAGCTGACTGTATGAACGATGCAAGAATGTTTGATTTGGTAAAAGTAGGAAATAAAAAGCTCATTGGAGAAGTAATAGAGCTAAGAGAAGATGTGGCCTCTATTCAGGTATATGAAGAAACAGCAGGACTTGGTCCTGATGAACCAGTTATATCAACAGGGAGACCCTTAAGTGTAGAACTCGGGCCCGGATTAATAGAATCAATATATGATGGTATCCAACGTCCTTTGGATATACTGATGGAGAAAACAGGAGAGTACATTACCAGAGGTGTTTCTGCCCCAGGTATTAACCGCAATAAAAAATGGCATTTTGTGCCATCTGTAAAAGCAGGAACCATTGTGCGTTACGGAGATGCAATCGGAACAGTTCAGGAAACAAACACAGTTATCCATAAAGTCATGGTACCTTCAGGAAAGGAAGGTAAAATAGAAAAAATTGCAGAGGGTGAGTTTACCGTTGAAGATACAGTTGCAGTAATTCAAACTGACAAAGGATCTAAGAATATTACAATGCTGCAATACTGGCCTGTAAGAATTCCAAGACCATATCAGAAGAAGTTAGTGCCTGAGATTCCTCTTGTTACAGGTCAACGAGTGATTGACACATTTTTCCCAATTACAAAAGGAGGCACTGCCTGTATTCCGGGTCCTTTTGGCAGCGGAAAAACTGTTGTTCAACATCAACTTGCAAAATGGGCGAATGCGGAGATTATTGTCTACATAGGATGCGGAGAACGCGGAAATGAAATGACAGACGTATTAATGGAATTCCCGCAGCTTAAGGACCCAAAGACAGGTGATGCATTAATGAAAAGAACAGTACTTGTAGCCAATACGTCTAATATGCCTGTCGCTGCAAGAGAAGCTTCTATATACACAGGAATAACAATCGCTGAATATTTTCGCGATATGGGATACAACGTTGCGGTAATGGCTGATTCTACATCCAGATGGGCAGAGGCGTTAAGAGAAATGTCAGGCA
>CAZMXO010000131.1:0-3268 GCA_964570265.1 uncultured bacterium | reverse complement strand
TTTGGGTCGTTAATAATTCTACTTGGCAATCCGGGCCTGGAATACCTTATTATTAAGGAAGTGCCTGGAAACAAGGGACTGCTCCCAACGTACGCGGGAAATATTCTCTCCTTAAAAATAATTCTTGCAGTTTTGGCAGTATCTGTGACTCTGACTCTGTCATTGTTTGTCAATAAGCCTCAAGTGGTGATCTATAGCCTATTGATTGTGTGCATTATCTTTGGACTTAATGTTGTTGGCTTGACATTTTCAAGCATTCTTCGCGCTAATGAAAGAATGGACCTGACATCCTTGGCAGAAGTTGCAGAACGAGTAATAGCCTTAGGATTGGGCGTTATCGTCTTATATAAAACCCGTTCAGTCCTGTATTTAGTTTTAGTACTGTTGGTTTCAAGAACAGTCAGGGAGATCCTTTGTTTCTATTTCTCAAACAGGTATTTTAGACCAGAGCTTAGGAGAGATTGGCGAATATGGAAAGAGCTTTTTATTAAATCAGTTCCTTTTAGCCTAAGCATATTTTTTTTATATATCTATTATAGAATTGATACGGTCATGCTGTCTCTGATGGTTAACGATCAGGTAACAGGATGGTATAATGCCGCGTATAGATTGGTTGATGTGGTGAATTATATACCTTTCCTGATCGTGACCGCTATTTTACCGCCTATGGCACGATTTTCAACGGAGGACAAGGAGCTTCTGAGAGACATATTTAATCGTTCATTGAGATATCTTATCATATTGGCTGCGCCAATCGGTTTGGGGACCTATTTATTGGCGCCAAAAATTATTCAATTTGTTTATGGGGAAGGATTTTTTAACGCGGCCTCTGCCCTGAAGATTCTAATCTGGGCTGAAGTTTTAGTCTTTGTAAACTACTTGGGCGGGCAGCTACTGAACGTTATTGATAAACAAAACGCATACACAAAGATAATCGGAATAACGGCAGGCGTTAATATTCTATTAAATGTAATATTGATTCCTAAACATACATACATAGGTGCCAGTGTAGCAACCCTTCTATGTGAAGTGTTAGTGTTTGTCTTGATATATCAGACAATTAGAAGGTTCTTTATAAAGGTTAATCTATTGCCTCTGCTTTGGCGTCCTATTATTGGATCTATAGGCATGGGCATTATCATTTTGAACATAGATTTTCTGCCCCTCTGGTATTTGGTGCCTATAGGAGGTATAAGTTATGTGCTGTTATTTTTCCTTTTAGGGGGATTTAATGCGCAGGATAGGGAAATATTATCTGAAATGCTGATAATGGTGGGTTTGAAAAAGGCGTGAAATAGTTTTAACACAACTTATGAACAACTGGCTTTCGCCACAATGCACAAACAAAACCTTGCAGAACTGAATATTCTTGAAGAAATCCAGATCAACGGCAAGTGCAGCCAGCGCGATCTTGCACGGCGCTCGGGACTGGCGCTTTACTATCTGAATACCCCTACTTGATTGAACGGATTGATTCGAAAAGGTATGTCTCGGTAAAGAACATGCCAGGACGACGCTTCTGGTATAACTTCAGCCCTGATCATTGATGAGGAGGGGTTGAAGCCCCCTCAATATTGATGCACAGGCTTACGCAGATTCATGGTTTTTCCGGCCTTATTTAGACCTTTACGTCCTACGATACGAATTGCCAGAAAGATGCGGCGTGTATTCAGTATGGTTATGAAGTACAGAGGGTAGTTTTAGCTGAGAGTTGTTATCATCGCCAAAAGAATTTTACCAGGGCAAATTGTCTCTAAGCACACAATACAAGGTTCTATTATGAAAATTGGACTACCAAGACATTTGCCTGCATTACTCCTCATACCAATTGTAACGCTGGCAGTCTTGCATGAATTTGGCGGGTGTGGCGTACGTGTGGTGTGCAAGATGCAAGAAACCTCGCACCCACCCACCGATCAAATGAATATGGACCAACCCCTTTTTTAGAATGTTATCTGTCCGGCTCTATATGAATCCTATATGGAACAAATACTATCCAATTCTGTACATTTCAGAAAAATGAGGAAGAATGCCAAAATGGTATTAACTGGCTTGATTTATCAGATTTATTTGCGATTTGTTGGACTGATAGTGCTTTTCATGTATAATTTCTCTGGGTTATGTTTCTCAAAAACGGGAATAAAAAATCGCTGACGAGTTAATATGAAACGTTCGGCTGCAAAATTGATATGAAAGCAAAGACAACACGCTGGGTTGGACTAATATTTCTGTTGATCGGTTTTTCGATAAATTCGTTTTTTCTTCTGCTTGATCAGCATAGTTATATCAATTTCTTGAAAAGTATCTTTCTTCCAGGCGGGCATATCTTACGTCCAAATATCCTAATTTTCAAAATACAAGTTGTCTTTATCTCTTTGTTCATTTTTTGGATGATAATCACAAGAAGGTCAGTAGCTAAGTCAGTAGCTAAGTCAGTAACTAAATCATTTGTAGAATCATCAAGAATAGACAAACTTGCATATTTAGTAATATTAATTCTGTTTGTCTGTTACAATATTATGGTGCTTATTCCAATATTCAGTTTTCTAAAACCCCTATATGCTGAAGATCATTTTTTTGAATCACTCACTGTAGTATGTGCTTTAGCATCATCAATCTTATTGTTGATGAGCATTAATAATAAGGAGGGGCGTGGTGCTAAATCAATAAAAAGCATCTTATCTATCCTGTTTTTCTTATTTGGAATGGAGGAAATAAGCTGGGGGCAAAGATTATTTGGATGGGAAACTTCTGTTGCTTTGAAAAAATTAAATTATCAAAATGAAACTAATATTCATAACCTTTTTAATCCATATTTAACTATATTTTATATTACTTTTAATCTGCTGCTTGGCGTTTTGTTAATTAATTCAATAAAACTGAGAATAAAGATTATCCACTTGTTTAAAACGCAAAAGTATGTACATCTTATTCCGTATCGTGAATCCATATGTTACGGGGTTGTTTTTCTTATACTTTGTTTTCAAAGTGTTTTTTATGCTAATGAATTAACTGAAGAAATATTTTCTATTTTTGGATTAGCTTATAGTATAAACCAGTTGTTAATCGCAAAAGCAAACTAGAACAAAAAAGGTAAGAAATGAGGGTCTGCGGCACGTCCATAAATATATAAATAACCTGTCGATATGCTGTTAAGGTGGTAAAGAACCAAACATGCCAAGATTAGCCCGTCTTGACGCTCTAGGTGTTTTGCATCACGTGATGATCCGTGGGATTGAGCGTCGTAAAATATGCAGAGACAACAAAG
>CAZMXO010000130.1:0-3398 GCA_964570265.1 uncultured bacterium | reverse complement strand
TTAGCTCAATGATAGACGGCATAGTAGAAAGATTAAAGAAGGAATTTTCCACACCGCCAAAAGTTATTGGTACAGGCGGCTGGTCATCACTGATAAGTCAATATTCAAAAAGCATACAAAAAACAGATCCGGATCTTACTTTGCAAGGTCTCAGGCTGATTTTTAATATGGGAATTTAAAAGGAGGAAGTACAATGGCACTGATATCATGTCCAGAATGCAATGCGGAAATCTCTTCAAAGGCACACTTCTGTCCGAAATGCGGTTATCCTTTTGAGGAGATGCAGGAAATCTTCACCCGAAATGAAACTGAAGTTGTGAGGCGAGTCAAACGACCGTTCGGGATATTCTTCGGCGCTTTACTTTGCATAGCGGGAATCTTGGTGCTCATTTCCTGTTCTCTGCTTATGATTCCCTTTTATGTCGGAACCATGACAAACTCTCTACTTAGTCATCCGTATTGGCAGTTAACACCAATCTGGAAGTTTATGTGGACAGCACCGATATGGCCAATGGTGGGCATATTCTTGATTTGTCTTGGCGTTGTACAGCTCATCTTCGGATCAACCAAGACCAAGAAACAGAAAAGACATTGTTTAGCAGACTGATTTTTGCGTGGAATAAACGCTTGCATTTTTCTGATAAATGAGAATCTAGGGCTTTAAAAATAAAATGAAATCAGAATTTAATTTTGAAAGACATAGAATAGATAAATTCTCAAAAGAAAAAATAATTACGGAACTCGAAAGGGTGGCACAACTGTGCAATTATACTGTATTTGGCAAGAGAGATTTCGCTAAACTTGCTAATATCAGTGCTGGTCCTGCAATAAAGACATTTGGTAATTGGACGAGAACAATTGAAACGTTAAAAAAACATCTTAAAACGAAAAATATTGAATTAAAACCAAGAAAAAAGCAAGTTTATTCAGATGGACAACTTTTTGATGAACTTGAAAGAATATGGGAAAAATTAGGGCATCGACCGTCTCGAATCGAGTGGGAATCTTCTAGTCCAAAAATAAGCTATAATTGTTACAAAAATCGTTTCGCTGGTTGGACAAATGCATGCTTATCATTTATTGAATACAAAATGGGCAGAGCCATTGTAATCGAAAATTGGAAAATTGATATTTCTGAAAGCAAAACAAAAAATACAAAAACTTATAAGAGGCGTAATATCAATTTGAGGACACGATTAGATATTTTAAAGAGGGATAATTTTAGATGTGTTTTTTGTGGGCGCAGCCCAGCCTTAGAAGTTGGGGTTATTCTTCACATAGATCACATTAAACCATTTTCAAAAGGTGGCGAAAGCACAAAAGATAATCTGCAAACATTGTGTTCTGATTGCAATTTAGGGAAAAGCAATAATAACATATAACAACGACTATACTTGACTATTACCCACTGTTTTTCGACGAGTGAGTTCTAGTGTTAGATCGAAGGATAAAAAGAAATGAGTTCTACATTTCGTCAAATTGATTTTGATATCATTCGTAGGCAATTGAATGGAACAAAAGATTGGCTAAATAGTATTGGGATAAAAACAGACGAAAGCAGGTTCTCAAATATTTTGAAGCATGTCAATTCAATATGTTATTACAAAGATAAAAATAAAATGCAAGATTTAGTAGATAATTTTGACAATGAAATTCTATGTTCTGCACTTTTAGAATCCTGTGCATTCTTGGATATACATCAAGCCTTTAGAGGACTAAAAAACCATCAAATTCCACGAGCAAAACTGACTGCGATCCTAAATGGGCCATTTTTATCGAAAGATGAAGATCCAAAAGCTCAAAATATTCACAGTAGGAATACCTTATTTGAATTACAAATGGCCGCAAAGATCAATAATGCTGGGATCGAGGTTGTTGGTTTTGACGATGTAGACTTTATTCTTGATGGGCAACAATTTAATGTCCAGTGCAAGAGAATTCATAGTCTAAAACGAATAGAAAAGAACGTTCAAAAAGCATATGAACAGATTCAATCTAGATTGAAAAACAATGAAAACCAGAAAGGAATAATTTGTATTTCAATTGATAAGCTGGCACAAAAGGATGGCAAAATACTGAGGGTCAAGAAAGCAAAAGATATTGTCCCTGAAATGGTAAAAATTACAAATGATTTTATTGAAACTTATAAAAAGTATTGGCAAAATTTTATTGATATCAGGTTAATAGCAATTTTGGTCTATTTTCAAGCAGCAGCTATAGTCGAAGATTTGAACTTGTTGACTTATTGCCGTCAAATTGAAATCTATCCAATAGCTATCCCAAACAACTTACAGCCCAAAAAGTTTGCTCTTATTTTGAGTATGGTTAAAAAATTACAAAACACCGTTGATGAGATTATTATTTAAAATGTGATATAACAATCTCTTCCAGCAGAACGCAAAAAGTTGCGTGCGCTGAAGAGTACATTGAATTTTCTTTTACGCATTATAACTATCCTGCAAATAGACATGCTTTCTTAATGATGACAAAATCTCAATATCCAAAAATTTAATCAGGGAATGGGCGGAGGCAAGCCCCGCCCCTACAATGTGGAAATCGAAAAATGTAGGGGCAGGCCTTGTGTCTGCCCTGATATGCTCATTCAAGTAGATGTAGAAATTTTTTTACTTTTCTTTAAAAAACATTATTGTTATAATCCCCACCGAGATAAAATAATCAAATATAGGAGCTATGATGTATAAAATTGGTGTGATGGGTGGAGACGGGACGGGTCCTGAAGTTATAAAAGAAGGCATGAAGGTACTTAGTGCGATTTCGGGTAAATATGATATAAAGTTTGAGTTTACATATTATGATTTTGGAGGAGAGAGGTATATGAAAACAGGCGAGGTACTGCCTGATTCTGCTATAGAAGAATTTAGAAAGCTGGATGCTATATATCTTGGCGCAGTGGGTCATCCTGATGTAAAACCCGGAATTCTGGAAAAAGGAATGCTTCTAAAGCTCAGGTTTGCTTTAGATCAATATATAAACCTGAGACCTGTTAAGCTTTATCCCGGAGTAGATACTCCTTTAAAGAATAAGGAACCTAAGGATATTGATTTTACTGTTGTGCGAGAAAATACAGAAGGACTTTATGTTGGTGCCGGTGGGAATTTAAAAAAGGGGACTGCTGATGAAGTTGCTATTCAGGAATCAATAAATACTCGTAAGGGAGTAGAACGATGTATCAGGTATGCTTTTGAATATTGCAGAAAGAGAAATAAAAGAAACAAGCTAACTTTATGCGGCAAGACTAATGTCTTAACCTTTGCATTTGATCTATGGGAAAGGGCATTTAATGATGTTGCTAAAGAATATTCTGACATAAAAACAGATTATGCTCATGTTGATGCTACATGTATGTGGATGGTAAAGAATCCGGAGTGGTTTGATGT
>CAZMXO010000129.1:0-3423 GCA_964570265.1 uncultured bacterium | reverse complement strand
ATAACATTAGAAACTTTGCTTCTAACTCAGCTTCCGGGGTAAGAGCCACATGTACCGCCATTTGGTCTCCATCAAAATCTGCATTAAACGCAGCGCAAACCAAAGGATGGACTCCTATTGCTTTCCCTTCAATAAGAACAGGTTGAAATGCCTGTATGCCTAATCTATGTAATGTTGGTGCCCTGTTAAGAAAAACAAAACGATCCTTTATCACCTCATCAAGAATATCCCATATTTCTGTTCCTGCTCTTTCCAGCATCTTCTTTGCATTTTTTATAGTATTTATTATTCCCCTTTCTCTTAACTTCCTGATCACAAATGGCTCAAAAAGTTCTAACGCCATGCGCTTAGGTAAGCCGCATTGATGTAGCTTTAATTTTGGCTCAACAACAATAACCGATCTTCCGGAATAATCAACACGTTTTCCCAAAAGATTTTGCCTAAATCTACCTTGTTTCCCGCCCAACATATTGCTAAGAGATTTGAGAGGACGATTGCCGTGTCCGACTACTGTCCTGCCATGTCTGCCGTTATCAAATAGAGCATCAACCGCTTCCTGCAACATTCTTTTTTCATTTCTGATAATTACGCCGGGCGCGCCCAGCTCTAGAAGCCTCTTTAACCTGTTATTTCGATTAATAACTCTCCGATATAAGTCATTCAAATCCGAAGTCGCAAAGCGCCCTCCATCTAAAGGCACTAAAGGTCTTAAATCTGGAGGTATAACAGGAATAATATCCATAATCATCCATTCAGGCCTGCTACCGGAAGTGCGAAAGGCTTCAACGACCTTTAATCTCTTATTAATTTTTTTCTTTGCCTGTTTAAAATTCGTCTTCTTTTCTTTTTTCTTTAAACTCTCTGCAAGCTTATCCAAATCCATGTCTTGTAGCATTGTTTTAATAGCTAAAGCCCCCATCTCTGCATGAAATCCATTCCCAAATTTTTCTCTATATTTATCATACTCATCATCACTTAGAAGTTGATACTTTCCTAAAGAGGTCTTTCCAACGTCCATCACTACATAACTCTCATAATAGAGAATCTTCTCTATATTCTTCAAACTTAAATCAAGCAACGTGCTCATATAACTTGGCACAACCTTAAAAAGCCAGATATGAGCTACTGGTGAAGCAAGACTTATATGTCCCATACGTTGACGCCTTACTTTAGATTGTGTAACTTCCACGCCACATCTATCGCAAATCACCCCTTTGTGTCTAATCCTCTTATACTTACCACAGTAACATTCCCAATCTTTCGTTGGTCCGAATATTCTCTCACAAAAAAGCCCATCTTTTTCCGGTCTAAATGTTCTATAATTTATAGTTTCCGGTTTTCTAACTTCCCCTTTAGACCATAACTTAATCTCTTCCGGAGAAACTAAACTAATAGATATAGCTTCAGCCACATCTGTTTTACCTTGAAATTCATCCGAATTGCTAGGCTGCCATTTTTGAAAAGCAAACTCAGATAATATCTGAGTTTTTTTAGCTTTTATAAGTTTAACTCCCAAACCTAAACCCTGTAATTCCTTCAACAAAACATTGAAAGACTCCGGTATTCCGGATTGAACTGCATTCTCCCCCTTCACAATACTTTCGTATATCTTCATTCTGCCAACAACATCGTCACTTTTCACTGTAAGCAATTCCTGTAAAGTATGAGCAGCACCATATGCTTCTAACGCCCACACTTCCATCTCGCCAAAACGCTGTCCTCCAAACTGAGCTTTCCCGCCTAAAGGCTGTTGTGTGACTAATGAATACGGACCTGTTGCGCGAGCATGCATCTTATCGTCTACAAGGTGCGATAATTTCATCATGTAAATATAACCAACAGTTATCTTGTTATCAAATTGCTCTCCTGTCATACCGTCATACAAAGCAACCTTACCATCTTCAGGCAATCCTGCCTTTTTAAGAAGCTGTTTTATTTCCGTCTCTCTAATTCCATTAAAAACAGGAGTCGCAATCTTTATACCCAAAACTTTAGCTGCCCACCCAAGATGCGTTTCTAAAATTTGCCCAACATTCATTCTTGAAGGAACGCCTAAAGGATTAAGCAAAATTTCCATTGATGTCCCATCCGATAAATGGGGCATATCCTCCTCCGGCAATATTTTCGCAATCACACCTTTATTACCATGTCTCCCAGAAGCTTTGTCTCCTTTTGAAATTTTCCTCTTACTGCCCATATAAATCATTATACGTTTTATTACACCAGGGGAAAGTTCATCCCCCTTTTTAATCTTTTCCACTTCTGATTTCTTCTCTTTTTCAAGAGACTTTAGTCTTATCTCAAAACTTTCAATTAATGTAAGAATTTTCTTACTGATGCTGTTATTCTTAAGTTTAAGTTTTTTCAAATACTTAACAGGTATATTGTTTATATCTTCCTTTTTAGCTTTCTGTCCAACAGAGAGAAAGATTTTTCCGTTTTTATTAACCAAATCCTCGGCTATTAACTTCCCACCAATAAGACTTCCAAGTACCTCAATTAGATTATCCTTAGTCTTGCTGATCTCCTCATCAATTTTGCACTCAATATCATCTATCGCCTTCATCCCCAAATCATCAATGTCGTCCTTATCACGTCTTGACAATATTCTAACCTCCGTAACTATCCCCTCTACGCCAACAGGAACAGTTAAAGATGTATTAAGTACGTCACCAGCTTTTTCACCAAAAATTGCTATTAATAATTTTTCTTCAGATGTTAGACCTGTTTCACTCTTAGGAGTCACTTTCCCTACTAATATATCTCCTGATTTTACATGTGTCCCAATTCGCACAATCCCATTTTCGTCCAAGTTAGCCAGCTCTTGTTCACCAACATTAGGTATATCACGAGTAATCTCTTCTTTCCCAAGTTTCGTTTCCCTTGCTTCTACTTCTAATTCCTCAATATGAATAGAGGTATAAACATCATCCCTAACCAGTTTTTCGCTAATGATAATAGCATCTTCAAAATTATATCCTCTCCATGGCATAAACGCTACCAACACGTTTCGCCCCAAAGCTAATTCTTTATTATCTGTAGCGGAAGCCTCAGCTATTAGATCATCCTCGAAGACTTTTTCTCCTACTTTAACAATCGGCCGCTGATTAATACAGGTGCTCTGATTTGATTTTTCAAATTTTCTCAATATGTATTCATCAAAAACCTTCTCGTTTTCTTCCAGACGAATAATTATCTTATCAGAACATACTGACTCTATAATCCCTGCCCTCTTAGCCACAACAGCAGAACCGGACCCTTTGGCAACAATACTCTCCATTCCTGTGCCAACCAGTGGAGCTTCTGGTTTTAGAAGAGGAACTGCTTGCCTCTGCATATTTGACCCCATAAGAGCTCTGTTTGCATCGTCATGCTCTAAAAAAGGAATCAATCCTGCAGCTACACTAATTATCTGATCAGGTG
>CAZMXO010000128.1:0-3433 GCA_964570265.1 uncultured bacterium | reverse complement strand
TATTTTATTAGCGCTTACACCTCTTTTTATTCGTAATCATATTGTTGGAGTTAATTTGTTTTCTATGTCATCTCAAGGAGTAAACGCATTCATATGCGGACATGATTCGAGATCTACCGGCTGTGGATTTTACCAAATACAAGACGACACATATTTAGGAAAAAATCAAATGCAAACCTGTTTTAATATTTTAAAAACAGCGTTCAAAACACCTTCTAAATGGTTCAAACAGCAGGCAAACAAATTTGCTGCTTTCTGGAATGGATACGAGATACCGAATAATTCTAATTTCTATTTGTCGAGAAAATTTTCAGATCTTCTGAGCCTTCCTCTTCCCGGTTTTGTATTTATAGCCTCAATGGGAATAATGGGCATTATTGTATCTATTCGAAATTGGCAAAAATATTTACTTGTATATTTGATAATTATTGGCTGTTTTTGCTCTGTAATGGCCTTTTATATCCTATCAAGATTTCGACAGCCTATAGTTCCATTTTTAATATTATTTACAGGATTTTTTATTAATTGGTTATGGATAAAAGTCAAAGACAAAGATTTTAGAAAACTTGTTTTTTCGCTTTTATGTGTTGGTTTTTTATCTTTTGCAATGTGGCCAAGACCACAACGATTTATATTACCGCAGGACCATTATAATATGGGTCTTTCATATACCATGGGGAAAAAGTATAACAATGCTATCAGCCAGTTCAATAATGCGATAAAGCTAAACGCAATTTACATTAAGCCTATTTATATGAAGGGATTTTGTCTTCTCCGACAGAACAAACCGAGATTGGCTGTAAGAGAATTTGAAGAGGTTCTGAGACTCAATCCATATTACGCAAAGGCATTAAAAAACACTGCAGTAGCTTATGGATTATATTTAAAAGACAACGCCAAAGCCCTTCACTATTTTGACAGATATCTAAAATTGTGTCCTGATGATGGGAAGATGTTAAAGATAAAGGAAAGTATTGAGAATTACAATCCTGACTTTCTATAAATATCGATAAATTCAGCTGGCGAAACAACTTTCATTTCCTGACATAATTCAATTGGATAATGTATTAAATTTCCTGTAATTAAGTAGCTGGCCTTTCCTGCAAGCGCAACTTCCAAAAATGCCTCGTCATCTGTATCTGGTAGTTTTTTAGGAATCGGTTCTGATGCAGTTATGCAACCGCAAGCTTTTATCTGGTCGATTAGAGCATCAATGTGCTCTGAATCAAACTTAAATTTCGGTCGGAGTAGGACGCTTTGATATTCAGAGAGGATTCGTGCATCGTAACAGAGTTTTAAAATGCCAGAGGATACCATGCGAACGATTTCCCCCGGAGCATTATACGGAGAAAGCAGACCGGAAACAATTACGTTAGTGTCCAGAACTATTTTCATTTAGAACGTTTCTTTCGTTCTGCTTTAATTTCAGCATTTATCCCTTCAAGACTCATTTGATCCGTTCCTATTTCAACAGATCGTTGTTGCAGTGAAGTCACGGCTCTAATTGCGCGAGCCTGACGAAATGCAGCTAGAGACTCTTCCAGAGAACCTTCTGATGCAGCAGACAAAATGGCAATAGGTTTCCCGTTTGAAGTAATCACCATTTCCTTTTCATTCGACAGCCTCTGCCAAACTTGAGCAGATTTCCCCCGCAGATCTCTTACAGTGACAAATCGCATATATACCTCCTTTTTCGCATTCAATTGTAGTGTACACAACTGTCACGCAATTGTCAACCATAGCAAAAAAATCTTCCTTTTTTACCCCAATTAGAGTAATATTTGGCTAAATAACACAGAGGAATTAATTAATGAAAGCTAAATTTATGGATGAAAATTTTTTATTACATACAAAAACTGCCCAAACTCTTTTTCATGAATATGCTAAAAATATGCCGATTTTTGACTATCACTGCCACTTGCCGGCACAGGATATTGCCAAGAATAAGCAATTTAGGAATCTTAGCGAAGTATGGCTTGGCGGAGATCATTATAAATGGCGGGCTATGAGGGCAAATGGCATTGAAGAGCGTTTTTGTACAGGCGATGCGGATGACTATGAAAAATTTGAAGCGTGGGCCAAAACAGTTCCCTTTTTAATACGCAATCCATTATATCACTGGACACTGCTAGAATTGAACCGCTATTTTGGAATAAACGAACTTCTAACCTCCTCTACTGCGCATGGAATTTATGAAAAATGCAGCGGCATGCTTCATGAAGAAAAATTTAGAGCTCGCGGTCTTATGCAAATGATGAATGTTAAGGCAATATGCACAACGGATGATCCGACAGACAGCCTTATGTATCATGAACAAATTAAGAACGACAGCAGTTTTAGTATTAAAGTACTGCCTACATTTCGTCCAGACAAAGCTATGGCTGTTAAAAACGTTAAGAAATTTAATGAATGGGTCAATACACTGGAAAAAGTAAGTAACATTAGTATTAATGATTACATGGACTTTTTGGATGCAATTAGAAAACGGCATGATTTTTTTCATCAGATGGGCTGCCGTATCTCTGATCATGGCATTGAGACGGCTTATGCGAAAGATTATACAAAAAGCGAAATAAAAACGATTTTTAGTAAAGCTCGCTTTGGAAAAGAGCTTTCTTTAGAAGAAGTTTTACAATTTAAATCTGCAATGATGGTTGAATTTGGAATTATGGATTATGAGAAAAATTGGGTTCAGCAGCTTCATCTTGGAGCTATGAGAAACAATAATACTCTTATGTTCAGGAAGTTAGGTGCTGATATAGGCTTTGATTCTATCGGTGATTTTGAGATTGCCAGACCTCTATCCAGATTTCTTGACAGATTACATCTTATGAACAAGTTGCCAAAGACAATTCTTTATAATCTGAATCCAAGAGATAACGAGGTTCTAGCTACAATGGCAGGTAATTTTCAGGACTCTTCAATTCCCGGCAAGATACAATTTGGGTCGGCGTGGTGGTTCCTTGACCATAAAGACGGTATGGAAAAACAAATAAATGCTTTATCCTGCACTGGGCTTTTGAGCCGCTTTGTCGGTATGCTTACCGATTCACGCAGTTTTCTTTCATATCCAAGACACGAATATTTTAGAAGAATTCTATGTAATATTATTGCGCAGGATGTTGAAAACGGAGAATTGCCAAATGATATAGAATTACTAGGACATATTATTGAGGATATTTCTTTTAATAATGCGGTTAAATATACAGGAATCAAAATTGAAAAATAAGAATAGAGTGATGTTCAGTACAAATAGTCCGGAAGAGACAATATGTCTTGGCAGAAAAATAGGGGAACTCTTAGAAGCAGGCGGTGTTGTTGCGCTGATTGGAAATTTAGGAGCAGGCAAGACTGTTATTGCTAACGGCTTATGCTCAGGACTTGGAGTAAAGGAAGATTATATAACAAGTCCGACTTACACAATAATCAATCA
>CAZMXO010000127.1:0-3439 GCA_964570265.1 uncultured bacterium | reverse complement strand
GAAGTATTGATAAAAGCAGGTAGAAAGGGATTCAGAATAAAAGAGATTCCAATAAGGACAGTATATCTGCCAAACGCTCAAAGCAAAATAAGACCGATAAGAGATACACTAAAGTTCATACGGCTTATATTATCCAGCACATTTTTTCAATAAATAGAACGCATATGAAAAAAAACAAGTTTGTTCGACGAGGTTTTTTTCTTTTTGTTATTGTTGCAGTTGTGCTCTTTGCCGGCTTGCTCATACTAAATACAATAGCCTCCAACCTGATGTATTATAAGATTAAGAGTATCTGCAAGAGTTCGTTTAACTGTAGTATAAAGATGAACAAGCCTCATGTAGATATACTAAGAGGGGAAATTGTTTTAAAAAACATATTTATTGATAGATCCCTAACAGACAGTAAGTTTCATGCCAGTGTTGAGGATATTTTTATTAGAATAAATATAGGAGGAGCATTAAAAGGGAGAATTGTTTTAGAAGATGTAAATTTAAATAAACTTGCTGTGCAATCATATATCAAGAATAACATGCTAAGTGGCAAAGACTCTCAGAAAGATCCGGGAAGTTTGATAATTGGTGTTGTAGCATCCTATTTGTTAGGAGGAAATAAGGGAGGGGGCACGTTTGACGATTTCGTTAAAGCCCCTGATTTGCTAAACAGGTTTAGTATGAAAAATGCGTCAATAAATCAGGCCAAAGTTGAGATAAATTCTGATGACGGAATTTTCTTGTCAATTGAAAATCTGGATACTCAAATAAGTAACGTTTTTTATTACCCTGCTCAATTGACAGACATCTTTTTAAACATTAATTTTGGGCAAAAGGAGCACGTTAAAGTTGTTTTAGAAGCAAGTGTTGATCTCAACAGTTCAAAAGGAGATTTCTCTTTGGAAATAAAATGTTCCGATATAGATATAGCAGATGTTATACGACAATATGCAGAGACTCCTATCTATGTTAAAGAGGGCACAGCAGATATTTCGTTGGTCGGTACATGTCAAGATGGCAGACTGGATTTTTCTCAACGTGTATTAACCAAAGACTTGTTCTTAGATGCAGAAAAAGAGCAGGATTTGGATAAAGAAGTTTTCTTTTTGTTTACTTATAGAGATATTCTCGATTATGTAAGGGCGAAAAAGGGTAAAGTTGACATAAATTTTAATATAAAGGGAACATTGAAAGAGCCCGAGATAAACTTAAGTCCGAATATACTTACTGAGATAATGTTATTAAAAATATCATCAGGTTTATAAGAGCGAATATGATGAAAGATTGTATGGATGAACGGCTTAATATGGTAGATGTTCAGCTGGCACATAGGGGAATCAAAGATAAGCGTGTTCTTGATGCTATGAGAAAGGTGCCAAGACATCTCTTTGTTCCTTCCGAGCTCGCCTCAGTTGCGTATGCTGATCAGCCGCTTTCTATAGGACAATCTCAAACTATATCTCAGCCGTATATGGTTGCTTTGATGAGTGAATGTTTGAGACTTCGTGGTGGAGAGAAAATTTTAGAGCTGGGAACAGGTTCAGGATATCAGACAGCAATCCTGGCAGAATTAGGATCTTCTGTTTGCACAATAGAGAGAATTAACACGTTATCCATGGGAGCGCAAAAAACACTGAAACACTTAGGATATGAAAACATAAAATTCAAGATAGGAGATGGAACTCTTGGCTGGTCTGAGAATGTTCCTTATGACGGAATAATGATAACAGCTGGAGCTCCTAAGGTTTCGCAAGTTCTTATAGATCAATTATCAGAAGGCGGTAGAATAGTTATTCCTGTAGGTAATTCCTTTTCTCAAGAACTTGTTGTTGTTTCAAAAATCAATAAAAAAATAAAAACCGAAAATATCTGTGGATGTATGTTTGTGCCATTAATAGGTAAGCATGGATGGAATAGTGAGCAGAAATATTATTAGAAGATTATATAACTGGGTATTGAGCTGGGCTAATTCAAGGTATTCAATTGCGGCATTGTTTACATTGGCTTTTACAGAATCTTCTTGTTTTCCAGTTCCTCCGGATGTTCTGTTAATAGCTCTTTGTGTATCAAAGCCGGCAAGGGCTCTGCTGTATAGTCTCATAACAACGCTGGGGTCTGTATCGGGTGGAATATGTGGATATTTTATAGGTATGAAAATATGGGAACATACAAGTCATTTCTTTTTTACATATATTCAGGGATTTACTCCAGAGGGTTTTAACTATGTAAAAGATATATACGGCGATAACGCCTTTTGGGCGATATTTATTTCAGGTTTCACGCCTATTCCATATAAGGTCTTTACAATCGCTGCGGGTGTTTGTAAAATTAGTTTTATTGTTTTTATTGTAGCGTCAGTATTAGGAAGAGGAGCAAGGTTTTTTCTTGTGGGCGGATTAATAAAGATTTTTGGAGAACCTGTTAAAAAGTTCATAAATAAATATTTTAATCTTTTAACAATTTTATTTGCTATTCTTTTAATAGCCGGATTTTTGGTACTTAAGTTTGCAATTAAGAATTAATCGGGGCGTAGCGCAGCTTTTGGCCAGAGGCCAATCGTCTCGTCCAGAGGACGATTATCTTTTGGATAACTCTGGACGAGGCTAGCGCGTGGATTTAGAATGTATTATGTTTATTTGTTGATTAGTCTGAAAAATAATAAAAGTTACGTTGGTTTTACATCGAAAGATCCTAAAATTAGACTAAAAGAACATAATTTTGGGTCAAATAGTTTTACTAAAAGTAATAGACCGTGGAAGCTGATTTATTATGAAACCTTCTTCTGTAAAAACTGTGCTAAAAAAAGAGAAGATTTTTTAAAAACAGGCATAGGTAAGAAGTTGAAAAAAATAATTATTGAAAACTTTTAATTTACGGGGCGTAGCGCAGCTTGGTAGCGCGCCACGTTCGGGACGTGGAGGTCGGTGGTTCGAATCCACTCGCCCCGACTGTTGTAGAAAGGATTCTCTTTCGTCATTTGTAGGGGCGCAATATTTTGCGCCCCTTTTTCTATTCCCCCTTTGAAGCAATCTCTTTGTCATTCTCCGGTTTTTATATTGTAGGGGCGGGGCTTGCCTCCGCCCTTTTTTCTTTATGATTTTGGGATGGGGGAGTATAATGGGAGATAGAATGATAAAGATATCTGAACTCTCAAATCATTTCGCAAAAAAACTGTTGTTCATATCTCTTCCAATAATCATTTATTTTCTAACAGGTCAAAGTGTTTGTTTCGCTAGTAGAATTACTAAGGGATATATTTCTGCAGAAAAAAATATAGCAGGAAATGTAACCGTAAATATTAAACCAGTTAAAAAGGGAGATAGACTTTTAGTCTATAGAAATGGAGACTTAATAGCTGAAGTTTCAATAGATCTTGTTTTCGGCAATCTCGTGGTAGCAAAAGTTATCAAAGAAGAAGACCAAATTTCTAAAGGAGATGTTTGTTTTC
>CAZMXO010000126.1:0-3441 GCA_964570265.1 uncultured bacterium | reverse complement strand
GGATGAATAACTTCACGCCATGGTTTTAATGACATAACTATACCTCTCATTATTAGATAAACGATGTTTGTCCGGAAGCTTTAGTACCTTTTCTACTTTCATCGACTATTGCATGCCAACTTGTTATTAAATTATTATACAAACCAGCTTCTTGCGCCCACCCTTTACGTTCACATATTGTGTATAAACGATAAGCAAGTTGCCTTATTGGCTCAGCCTTTTCTGGAAAATTTGACAATAGTTTTCCAGCCGAAGATTCACTTTCCTGAATTATGCGACACATGTGGTGGCATGCTTCCCATACAGGAATACGTTTGTCCTTTTCAGGATCCCAATTAGTAGGATATTCCTTCACTGTAAGTAATCTTACTTTTCCTCCACCTGCCTCAACAACACCTGCTTCATCAACACCTTCAACACTTGTTCCTTTAGCCCGAGCAAGGACATCAGCTTCACCAAACTGCCCCTCTTTAAAACCAAACTGTTGGAACCAGTCAATACAAAATCTGGTGTCCGCATCCATGTCACTTTCAGCATGTGTGAAATATTCATCAATAGCCTTGTTGATTAATATAAGTGCATTGTGAACAGACATTGAGGAACCGTCAGCCTCAAGGACAGCAGCATATTTTGAAAACACAGCCATTCCGGGGCCTATAGCTGCTTGAGCAAGATCAACAGGGGCAATGGGTGAGACACCGTCTTTTCCTCCGATCATATCTTCCAAAGCTTCTGGAAGATTATTTTCAAGTTCACGGAGTAAATTTTTTCGAGATATGGTGATGGCGTTCTGAGGACGTTTCCGGCAGACTAATACAATTGAGGAAGCTAAGGCGTTTGAGCCAACACTCACTGATCTAGCCGACCGCTCGGTACGTATTGGCCAAGTACCTGTAATAAAAAAACCTGAGTTGACAAGAGCATCTAAGAACGTTTCCCACCCTGCCGAAACAGTTCCTTGACTTTTGGTTTCTGACTGCTTAAAAGCATAATATATGGTTATTGGATAAGGGACATTATGTTGTTGTACTAAACGCTGCATTACTTTAGTCATCCCCTCCAAAAAAAAGGACTCTGCTTTATCTCTAGAATCATGACGATAGGGTAAAGCTACTAACTCTTCTGCTTTTGGTGTTGAAATAGTTGAAAAAAGGTTTGGGTAGATATCTTTTAGATTATTCCGTAACCATACATAAAAAAAATCGGCTAAATCTGCATAGCCAATATTGTCATAATAAGGTGGATCGGTTGAAACAATTTTATTTAAACTTGCCGATTGAGTTAATGCATTCTCTTGTTCTGAGAATCCCTCTAAAATGCCAGGGAATAATTTTATAGTTTTATTAATCCAAAAAATGGACTGCATAAAATTCCCAGTAGAATTTGAAAAAGGATTTACTTCAGTGAAATCCCATGTCATCGGAAAAACTTGTCGTGCAAAAGTGTTACGGATCGTTTCTCGTTGGGGGATCCAACTAGTTAAAGAAGACCAAGAATCAGCAGAACGATCAATTGCAAAAGCCAAATAAACGGCCAAAGCATCAGAATAGGCTCGCACACCTGTGCCTCCATCTGCTAAAGATAATCCATCATCTAACCAACCAGCAGACAGAGCTTTTTCTACTACAGCTTTGCGGACATCTTTTATAAGCTCGGAAAATGTTGTTAATGCTAACAATTGACGAGGTAAAAAATAGTCGGAAAATACTTTGAAACCAAAACGCCTTCCAGTGGCATTACTTCCCCCTGTTCCAAAACAATTAACATTTGGTGTCCAATCCGGGGTTGGCACAATTGCAATTTTTTCCATCTCTGAATCAGGAGATAGATATAAGCGTCCTTTTTGTCCTTCTACAATAACCGCCATTAAACGCTTGCCCAAACCCTCAGTCTTTGCCATATCATCAATATATGCATTACTTATCGATGCATTAGAATAAATACATCCGAAGTTTCCTCTCCCAATTTTTGTTCCTTTTTTTATTTTATCTATATCTTCCGGTTGTCCGCTTTTAACTTCAAATGTATAAGAATTGTTTTTTATAATGGGCTTGATCCAAAATCGTTTATCCTTTTTATCAGAAAGTAAAAATGTAGTTGCTAACGGTACACTCAAGTGACTAAAAGCTGGATTTGGGCTTTTTACAGTTCGTGTCCATATCCAAGCAATAACAGTAGCTTTTCCTCCTCCATATTCCTTTGGCAAATCAACTTGGGGATATAAGTATCCAATACGCTTTGCAGCTTCTTGGCGCATCCAGAAACCATAGCGTCTTACATCTTCTGCAAGTCCTTTTGTCCCACTCCAGTCTTCTATCTTTGTTTGTTTTTCTTCTTCAGGAATTGGCCCTATCGGTAATCTGCCAGCAAATTTTGGAGGAATTTCTATTAAAGCCTTATTAATCATAACTGCAACAGGATTTAGATCGCAAGCATGTGCTTCAAGCCCTAATCGCTGAGCTTCAAGCGGAATAGCACCACCGCCTGCAAATGGATCGAAGAAGGAGGGCATTTTAGTTGCGTCCTCCCCTGTAATTTTACATGTTTCTTCCCATGACTTTCGAATTTCCAATCGTGCTTTTTCGAGAACCTCTTCATTATTTATGTTTTCCCATTTAACAAGGTCACGAATGATTTTAAATAGTTTTTCACGTTCCCTTTGTGCATCTTCTTTTGTTTGACCTTTATATGCACCATATCCACGCATGCCACCGGGATCATTTACCAACTGGGCAAACAGCACTGCTCGTGCAGCAGCAAGAGGCCGTCTCGCCCACCAGAGGTGTAACGTAGAGGGATGACCGTGACGTATTGATTTTTCCTTTCCCGAGGAAGCATTAATATCATCAAGTGGCAAAGCAACTTCAATGAGCTTCTTTGGATATTCCATAATGTCAAAATCCTGTTATCAACTTGGTTGTTCTGCTTTGCTAAGCAGCGTATTTAGATTAAAATTAATACTGGTAACTCCAAACCCTGGCTCCTGATCAAAGGGTTCTCGAAGATAATATGGTCCATCAACCTGATCACCATCAACAAGGGCAACAGCGAATATGAATTTATCCGGCTGATTCAGACTTGCAAGAATTTCATTTTTTGTAACTGTTACAGTTGGTGCACCTTTAACACGACCCTTAACTTCAATAAACCTCAGTTCTCCGTCACCTGCTTTGGACTGAATATCCCAACCGTATTTTTCCTTTGAAACATCAACAGGATCAAACCCAAGACTCTTCTCAGCCTCCATAACTGCATTCATAGCCAGCTTTTCAATCCGTGAGCGTTCTTCGGCATTAGTCGCCCAAACAGGTATTTCATTACCCTTCTTCTGTTCAATAAGTCCCTGAGGTATTACAAGAGCACCACCCACAATTATCGGTGTATTCGAAACGACATGTCGCTGCTGCTCAAGCTCAGTCTTTCTCTGTTGCAACCTCTCGG
>CAZMXO010000125.1:0-3457 GCA_964570265.1 uncultured bacterium | reverse complement strand
TCACATAGCATGGATACAGCACATTAGATACGTCAACAATGTACTTATAAGCAGATACTTTCTCTGACAATAGAACGACCACTGGACATTTTGCTGCTGCCGCAATTGTAAAACCGCCGTATGGAAACCACGCTTTCTCCCCGAGAAATGAAGCTTCTACAGCCCTAAATCCATATCTGCGGTCACCCATAATAGACACAATATTCTTTTCTTTTAACTTATTCATGATTTCAACAATTCCACCAAGATCCTGCTCAGGAGAAATGATCTTGACATGGTTCTGTTCTCTGCTAATACGCAGTGAACTTTGCACTGCAGGATTATCTTCCGGACGCATAACAAGATACACCGTTTTTTCCAGTTTTTTTAATGCTGTCATAGCGACCTGCCAATTACCGACGTGGGCGGTCAATAAAATTATTCCATGCTGTGAACTCTGAACCAGAGATTCAATTTGTTCATATCCACGTATTTGCATATCAAATATTTCACATCCTGAAACAATAGCATAGCGGTCAATAAGTTGTTTCCCCTGACTTACAAACAACAAATATATATGTCTCAGCCTTTTTACAAAACCATGTGACGGAAACCTTCTCTTGATATACGCAGCTGCTCCACAAACAGCTGCTCGGTCAAACAGCACATAATAGATACAGACAATATATAATAATCCATACGCTCCCCTTAATCCAAAAAAGCGCAAAAAAACCTTAAAAAACCAGACTCCAAGGGTATTGCCCCTTTTCTTTGCTTCAATCTTCCGAGATGCTTCAGCTTTTTTCACATAGAAATCTTAACAGATTATTTCCTTATTATCAATTATCAGTGCCTATTGATAATATGTCTTTGTAGCAGGAGAGAGAAAGAGCTAATAAGGATTATCAAGCAGACTTTTGGGGGCAGATGTTATAGTACAAATATAGAATTTAACAATTGACACATATAAAATTATTCGCTACCTTGAACATAATAAGGGTGACTGTTCAATGATATATGTTCGCACTAAGAAATAGATCTGTATGACAGAAAGATGGTTAACCAACCCACTTATTGCCGACCCGGGCATGTCAGACCCTCATGCTCTGGTCCTTGACGATGTCTGTTATCTCTTTACTGGCCACGATGTCGGCTTTGGCGTAAATGACTGGGTGATGCCCGACTGGCGCATCTACCGTTCCTACGATCTGCGCACGTGGATCCATGTGGGTACCATCAGTCCCGCGGACAACTTCATGGGCGAGGGTCACACTTATTGTTGGGCCGGCGACATCGCGGAGCGTGACGGTCGTTACTATTGGTACTTCTCTAATGGTCACCAGGAAACGGGCGTTATGGTTGCGTCAACACCCGAGGGACCCTATATCGATGCCCTTGGGCGCCCGCTCATCAACTCATTCGACCCGACGGTGTTCGTGGAGGATGACGGCACGCCTTACATCATATATGGCATGCACGACTACCGGATCGCGCGCCTTAAGAACTCAATGGTCGAACTAGACGAAGAGCCACGGGAGATCTTACTGGACCGCAAAGGCGTGTTTCCCAGCACTGACAAGAACTCACTTCATAAACACAACGGCATCTACTATCTTAGTTGCTCCGGGTACTACGCCACATCACGGGAACTCTACGGCCATTACGAATACCAGGGGCTCGTCGGCAGAGGCTGGCAACTTGAAACAGGCTATGCTCACGGCGATTTTTTCAAATGGAAGGATCAATGGTATCATACTTGGTGTAGATACCGTGACCGCAGCCTCGACCGAATCCGAGACTGCTTCATTGCCCCTGTGATCTACGGTCCGGACGGCTCAATGCGTGACGAGCTGGATTCACTGGAGCTTTAAGGGTGAGTAAGATACAAGGAAATGCGAACAAGTCGGTGCAGTTGACGCCGCTTCGCGGTGCCATTGACCTCGGGCGTTCAACTTTTTTCACATAGAAATCTTAACAGATTATTTCCTTATTATCAATTATCAATTATCAGTGCCTATTGATAATATGTCTTTGTAGCAAGAGAGAGAAAGAGCTAATAAGGATTATCAAGCAGACTTTTGGGGGCAGATGTTATAGTACAAATATAGAATTTAACAATTGACACATATAAAATTATTCGCTACCTTGAACACAATAAGGGTAACTGTTCAATGATATATGTTAGGTAACAAATGAAACTCGGAGATAGAAACCGGATTTGCACAAGTATTCTTTTTTTTACCATGAGCATTCTTTTTTCGACCGTTCTTTTGGAGGCCGTGGAATGCGTTTTCAAAGACCCTCAATATTCCTTTCAATGCCTCAGAACCATGGGTTACACCAGCACTGGCGGCGCAGACATTGGCGAGTGCCTCAGCACTGCATCCCGGATAAAAGAAGGGAACAATGAAAGCTGGTATAAGGAATGGTCCAAAACGTCAAAACGGCTTGAAGAAACGGCAAACAGGTTCCTTGCAGAAGGACACAACAAAAGCGCAAGGGAAGCCTATTTCCGTGCCTCCAATTACTACAGAACCGCAGGGTTCTTCCTCCACACCAATCCTGAGGATCCCCGGATCCTGGAAACTTGGGGAAAAAACCGCGAATGTTTCCTGAAAGCCGCAAAACTCTCCGAGTGCCCTATAAAATTCGTCAGGATCCCTTTTGAGAAGACAGCATTGCCCGGTTATTTGTGTCTTGTGGACAATTCCGGGAAGAAAAGACCGCTGCTGATCATCCATAGCGGTTTCGACGGTACAGCTGAGGAGCTTTATTTCGAAATCGGGTTTCTCGCAGTGAAACGTGGTTATAACTGCCTTCTGTTCGAGGGGCCTGGGCAGGGCGAAGTTATACGCAAGCAAAAAATCCCGTTTCGGCCGAACTGGGAGAGCGTAGTAACTCCGGTTGTAGATTTTGCCATGAAGCTTCCGGAGGTGAACCCAGAGAGGATTGGGCTTATAGGATTCAGCTTTGGTGGATATCTCGCTCCTCGCGCTGCTGCTTTCGAACACCGCATCAAATTATGCATTGCCAACGGTGGAGTCTACGACTTCTATGAAAATACCATTAAAAAATTTCCGCCCAATATGGAGGATATCCTCAGAAATAAAGAGGCATCGTTAGAGTTTGACAAGGAGATCATGGGGAGCATGAAAACGAATGTGGATACCGGTTGGTTTTTCGCGAACAGTATGTTCACATTCAGAGCAAAAACCCCAAGTAAATTCCTTCTAATGCTCAAACCGTACAATATGAAAGACTGCGCAGAAAAGATAAATTGTAACATGCTGGTGATCGATTCGGAGGGAGATAAGGATCTTCCCGGTCAAGCTAAGCAATTATATAACGCTCTAAAATGTCCCAAAAAATACATGCTTTTTACAAAAGAAGAAGGAGCTGGAGAACACTGCCAGATGGGAGCAATAATGATCTCCAATGAGCGAATTCTTAACTGGCTTGACGATAACTTGATGTAGAA
>CAZMXO010000124.1:0-3483 GCA_964570265.1 uncultured bacterium | reverse complement strand
TGGCGGTTCTATGTCTCCGCAGCACTTCTTATACTTCTTGCCGCTTCCGCATGGGCAGGGTTCATTTCTGCCTATTTTCATATGAGAAAACCTGTTTTGTATACCCCTTTTTTGATTGGCAAGCTGTTGGAGTTGTCTTTCTTTCTTTATTGATGAGGCAAGCTTCTCAAGCTCAGGAAGCGCGTGATTAAAAAAACGCTTCCATCCACTGCATAGCCAGCTCAAATCTCTTGAGTTATCTCTTTCATAAAGACGGTGCTTTAAGCAATCACCTGAGCAGTATTTAAGATGTTCACAGTGATTACATTCCTCATTCCAGAGAGCTTTTTTTCTACCAAATTCTATGTATCTTGGAGAAGTTTGAAGTTCTTCCCATGAATCATTCATTATATTTCCAAGCCTTTTATCAGAGTCAACAAAGAAATCGCACGGGTATATATCTCCATTGTGTTCCACAACAAAATATTGACAACAGTTATTTCCCATGCGGCAGACATTACGTTCATTATCTACCATCAATGCGAGAATAGAATCAAACAGGCGCACAGAGACTTTTCTCGTATCCCTTTTGATCCACTCATCAAAAATCTCACACAGAAAATCGCCCCATTCCTCTCCATTAATTGAAAAAGGCATGGGAGAACCTTTGTCATCAAACTCCACACAAGGAATATATTGATGATAGAAAAACCCCATATCGCAGAGGAAGCGATAAACATCCCTGCCCTTTTTCACATTTGCAGAAGTAACAAGAGTCAAAATGTTAAACTCCACATTGTTCTGTTTTAGATGTTCTATGCCTCTTAAGACATCTGTATATGATCCACGTCCATCAGCAGTAATTCTGTAGCGGTTATGAATATTCTCAGGTCCATCAAGGCTAACTCCCACTAAAAATTTGTATTTCGCAAGATGCTTGGCAAATTCCTCGTCAATTAGTGTGGCATTTGTTTGAAGTCCGTTAGTAACTAGAGTTCCACTCCTGCCATATTTCTGCTGAAGTTCAGTCACTCTGCGAAAAAAATCAACACCCATAAGCGTTGGCTCACCCCCCTGCCAGCCAAAAGCATACTGTTTCTGCTCTGTTTTCATATAGCTGAAAATCATTTGTGCAAGTACCTTATCAGGCATGCGGTGACGTTTGGTTTCAGGATAGAGAGCACTCCGATCCAGATAAAAACAATATGTACAATGAAGATTACAGTCAGCAGATGCTGGTTTTATTAAAAGAGAAAATGGTTTCATTTTTCTCCAGTGATACTTGAATTTTGTGAGTTTATGATTCATTGTATTATTAAAATATTATTTGATTATGTCAATGTATTTGCTGGGCTAAATAGGAATTTGGGGCCAGCACAATTTGTAGACAAATGATAAAAAAAGGTTATAATAAAAACAATAGGTCTGGCTATGTTAGTCAACCAATGGTCTTCTTTGGCAAGAAATCAAATATAAATCGTAAAGGAGAGAAATGGAAAAGAAAAATATATTATTAATTTTAACCGATCAGCAACGTTCTGATATCAATGGTTTTAACGGTGGCAAAATTTGTAAAACTCCCAATCTTGATCAGCTGGCAAAAGATGGCGTAAATTTTACTAGAGCTTATTCTCATTGCCCACTCTGTACGCCAACGCGCGCTTCCATTTATTCAGGCAGGGCTATTCATAACCACGGCATTATGCGAAATGTTGAAGACAATACGCCGAATGCTCCATCTATTGGAACGAAGGAAATTCCAAGCCTTGCTCAATACTTAGCAAGCGCTGGTTACAAATCTGCCTTTATCGGGAAATGGCATGCAGGGAAGCGACTCCCGGGAGAGTGCGGATTTGATGCAATGGACATTAGCGGCTATGGCGATATACTCAACAGCTCTCATTACTTAAACTACCTAAAGAAAAAAGGATTGAAGAAACCGAAAGCAACACCTGTTGGAGTGGGTTATCCGCACAATCTTTTACTTGCAGGGAAAATGTCCGGGTCTGTAGAAGCATCAGTACCTTACTTTTTAGCTGAGAGTACAATTGAAAAAATAAAAGAATACTCAGAAGATGATGCACCATATTTTCTTGCATTGAATTTTTGGGGACCACATGCACCTTATCTTCCTTGTGAGCCTTATGCATCTATGTATAATCCGAAAGAACTTCCGCCATGGAGCAACTATATTGATAACTTCGAGAATAAACCACCACTTTACAAGCGACATCATGATTCATTTGTAGGAGAGGGAGCTACAATGCGTAGTTGGGATGAATGCGCTCAATGGGTTGCGCTATACTTCGGTTTTATGACACAAATTGATGCACAGATCGGCAGGGTCCTCGGTGTACTTAAAAAATTAGGCATTGAAGATCAGACTGCCGTCTTTTTTTCAACAGATCATGGGGACCTTTGTGGTGCGCATAATGGGATGCATGACAAAAATGCTCTGATGATTGAAGAGTTAATGCATATCCCCATGCTTGCAAAAATTCCGGGTATAACAATGCAAGGAGAGCAGATTGAGCATTTTGTCTCAAATTTAGACCTGCCAGCAACAATAACCGATATCGCTGGCTTGGGAGTACCTGAAATATTTGATGGTCGCTCTCTGCTACCGTTGTTTAGCAAAAAAACCCCATTCGAATGGCCTGATTATCTTGTCAGTGAGTGCTTTGGTGTTCACTTTGCTTATGAGACAAGGATGGTTGTCTATAAACATTACAAATATATCTTTCATCCAGGAGCATTTGACGAACTTTATAATTTAGATGAAGATCCTGACGAAATGTTTAATCTGATTCAATCGGAAGAGTATAAGAACATTCTCGATGAATGTCGTATCCGGCTACTACAGTGGATGCGTGATACAAAAGATCCTTTCCAACGCGCGTTTTTTCTTTTTGAGAAACACGAGCTATATTCTCCAGAAACAGTAAAAGAATACAGCTTGAAAGCTGCGGAATCATTCTTTAGTCGTCCCCCACAACTGCGATGATATACGATACTCTTTACAAGTTACGGATAAATGTGTGATATATCAGTCAGGATATTTTTTACTCAAAAATGGTTTGAACATGGACACAAGTCATTAAGAATGCACTTGGCGCAGATGGGCTTTCTTGCTTGATAGCATAGGAAATTATATCAATCTAACTAATTTCAAATTATGTTATAGTTGGGTAAAATTAAACATTTAGGGGAAAAGTTCCATAGGATTTCAGGATTTTATCCCTAATTTCCTTAATTATTCCCTGTTTATGCGCATAGTCAAGGGTCGGCAACCTTTGGCTATCTAAACAACTCAGCTTATCTGTGGATACTCGTAGATATGCTATTGTTTACATCCTTTTCGCTGTACATGTCTGGCAAAAATGAGTTTTTCTTTACAATTATTGTCTGCTATAAAATTCTGCCGGATGGAAGAATCAACACAAGAATCATTGCGGAAAATTGGGACAACATATTACGTTTTGTAGCGACCATAAAATTGAAAGA
>CAZMXO010000123.1:0-3513 GCA_964570265.1 uncultured bacterium | reverse complement strand
ATCAGCATTGCCAACATCCTCAGAAGCGCATATAACAATTCGCCTTGCTATAAATTTTGTATCCTCGCCTGCATAAATCATCTTCGCGAGCCAGTAAAGACTTGCGTCAGGATCCGAACCTCTCATGCTTTTTATAAACGCAGATATTGTATCATAATGCGCTCCTTCATCTTTATCGTATACCACCTGTCTTTTGCCAACGGCTTCTTCAGCCATTTTTATTGTAAAATGAATAATACCGCTTTTATCAGGCTTGCCTAATAATACACCCAATTCCAGAGCATTGAGAGCCCTTCTTCCATCTCCATCCGAACATTTAACAATATGTGATAATGCGCTGTCATTCATTTTAATGTTTAATTCACCAAATCCTCGCTGTTTATCCTTTAATGCATTCCTTATTATAAGTTTTATATCTTCTTCAGAAAGTGGACATAATTGAAATACTCTTGCTCTTGAAAGCAATGGACTGTTTATTGCAAAGAAAGGATTATGTGTACTTGCTCCAATCAATGTTACAATATTGTTTTCAACAGCAGGCATTAATCCATCCTGCTGCGCCTTATTAAACCGATGAATTTCATCAACAAAAAGTATTGTATTTATGTTCTCCAGTTTCTTTCTTTTTTTTGCGGATTCAATAACTTTGCGTATTTCTGAAACGCCGGATGTAACTGCATTAATCCTATCAAAATGCGACTTTGTTACATTGGCGATAATATGAGCTAACGTTGTTTTCCCTGTTCCGGGAGGACCGTATAATATTAGTGAGGTTATTTTGTCATTATCAATAATCTTTTTGAGAATCCCTCCATCCCCCAGAATATGTTCCTGCCCAACAAATTCCACAAGAGTTCTTGGCCTCATTCGAACAGCCAAAGGAGCGCTTCTATCAAGTTTTACCTGCCCCGCAGGAAGCTCAAAAAGATCCATTTATCTTTTCCTGATTTCAATATCTGCTTTCTTTTTAAGCTTATCTATTAAATCAATATATATACTGTCTGCTTTTTTATTAAATAGAATTTTATATATCTTGTCTCTAACTTCTGATAAGTTTTCTATCTTTGATAATTTTCTTCCTTCCAATCTTACAATATGATATCCGGTCTGTGTTTTTACTAAATCTGTAATCTCGTTAATTTTTAATTTTGATATTGCAATGCCTAATTCAGGCAGCAGTTCGCTCGTATTAATAAAACCAAGATCAGCTCCTTCCTTGCTGAACATGTCCTCTCCGCCTTTAATTCTTTTCAAAATATCTCTTGCTGTTTGCTCTGCTGTTTTCTCATCATCTCCTATCTTGATAAGTATTTGTCTTATCTTCACCTGCTCAGGCTCTAAAAAGTGTTTTTTATTAATCTGATAATACTGACTAATTTCCGATGGTTCTATTTTTACTCTTGAATTAACTTTAAATTGCATTAATTTTCTAACCATTAAACTCTGTTTATATTTTTTTTCTAAAGTTTCCAGAGTCAATCCTTCACTCCTTAATGCTTTGTTGAAATCGTCTAAATTTTCGAACTTGTTTTTTACAACATTTACCATCTTTTCTATATCTATTTTATCGACCTTGATATTCTCTCTTTTTGCTTCTTCCAATAACAGACGATCTTCAATCAAATTACCCAAAACCAATTCCCTACTCTCTTTTAGACGCCTTTCTAATTCATCCCCTGAATAGACACTTCTGCACGCTTCCATTTCTTCAAAAAGACGTTGTCTAAACTGGTTATACGTAATAACTTCTTCATTGACTGTAGCCATAATATAATCAACCACCTCGCCTAATACAGCAGTTGAAAGACATAATAATAAAATTACCACAAAGCGATGTAATCTTGATTTCATTTTCAGTTCCTTTCTAATAATCATTTGACAGTATTAATACCTTGCCAATACTCAACGTGCTTTTTATAATATTGGAATTCATTTCCTTAGTTTTTAGTTTTATTTGTTCCACCTTAAGCATTTGGGAACATGTTTGAAGTTTATAGATAAATTGAACAAGCGAGGACATCTGAGCCTCGCACTCAACCTCAACAGCAAATTTTTTATATCCTTCCTTTTCTCCTGATTTGTCAACGAACGACATGGGCTTCATATTTAATACGCTCACATGATTGTTTCTTGCAACAGATTCTATCTCGCGGAAAATTTTGGCTATCTCTTTTTCGTCAGAGCCTTTCTGTTTTACCCTATCAGCATAAACCTCATACTCAGAGAAAACTTTTTTCCTGTTTTTTACGGCTCTAATATTCTTCATTAAACTAATTCTCTTTATCTGAATTTCCTTATTCAATCTTACCCATTTTTTTCCTATAGGTTCAAATATAAAATTATACAGTAATGCGCCTGTAATAAGCGCTATACAAAGATAAAAAACACCCTTTTCTCTCTTTGAAAGCGCAGCCATGGATTTTATTAACATTACTCTTGTCTCTCTATTTCACATTGAATATTAAAATATGCAACTTCCATATTGCGAAGTCTTCGCATGCTAGAAGACTTTGACTGAACATTCTTAAAATAAGATGACTTCTCCAATATATCTGCAAGACCCAATGCATCGGATAATGTCTTAGACTGCCCTTTTATTTTAAGAGTTTTGTTGAGCTGGTAATCAAGAGTTGATAAGGAAACAGTATCAGGTATTATCTTATGCAATTCGTATAGAATATCCAAACATGAGTTTTGGTTATCCAGTTGTTTCTTTATAACACGCAGCTTCTTAGCGCGATTATTAACTTCTTTAGCGATTGGATCCGTCCTTTTAATCTCCGTGTCCAGCCATTTCAGTGTATTCTGTTTGTCATGAACGACTCCAATAAGAATACCTAAAACAAGAAGCAATACACCCGCGCATTGAGATGCTAAAACAAAATAACGTTTTCGCTTTTCTCTGACTTGTTTCTGCATTTTTATTTCGTCCGGCAAAAGATTGAATACTGCTTCAGGGAAACTACTTACAAGACCAACAATTGAACATATAGAACCTCGATACTCGCCTATATAAGATAGGCTTTTTTTGTCTAATGACAGTCTATTCATTAAATTAAAAGTCTCAACTGGTATGTGAAAAGCATTTGATAGTTTATCTGTTAAATTAGATTGAACTCTTCCGCTTATAAAAATACCTGTTATCTCTTTATTGTCTTTGTTATAGGAATTGAGAGACTTTGTTATTTCTTCTAAAAGAGATTCCTGCGTTCTGTTCTCAGACAGAGAAACATTCCTCGTATAAACTAATTTCCCATTAAGTATAACCTGAACGTCAACTGAGAACATATCTATATCAATAAGAGCAATCGGCTTATTTGTTTCAGGATGTTTCTTAATAAAAGCAGAGGCAACAGCTTGTGAGCTTAATTCAATGTATTCCGGATTTAATTTCAAACTCCCTAATAACTCAAGCTGTTTCTTTATAACATCTCGATGAACAAGAACCAGCATCACCCTGGAATAACCATCTTTATTGCTTCCTATAACCTTAAAAGCTGTAACAAGTTCCTC
>CAZMXO010000122.1:0-3528 GCA_964570265.1 uncultured bacterium | reverse complement strand
TCTCTTGAAGTCTTCCAACTTTTTGCCGGCTCTATTTTTAGAAGTTTATCAAGCTGTCCAAGAAGTTTCATTCTGTCATAGATTAATTGCCATGCGCACTCAATATTGTCAGGATCTACCTCGCATTTACCATCTACTGATCCCCCGCATGGACCGTTAAGCAGGCTTTTCGAACACCTGGCGATAGGGCATATGCCGCCAAAATCTGCCAGCCTGCAATCTCCGCATCCAGCACATGTTTCAACCCATTGCCCCTGCTCCTCAGGCAGTCCCATAAACTTTGTATTAAGCGCAGGATAAACTATTTTCCCTTCATACATCTTTGCAATGAGCTGTACCCCTACTCCACAAGCCATTGATAGTATGACATCATGCTCTTTAATTTCTTTTTCTATTTCTTTAACAAACTCTTCTTCGCACTGGCGCTCTGTAACCAGTTCTGTGATTTCTATAGTCTTACCTTGTTTCTTTTTGGCTATTTTAATTAAAGAAGCTAGTTCAGAGACCTCTTTTTCCCCACCTGCCATACAAATCGCTACACAAGCATTACAGCCAACAATAAGCAACCTCTCACAATCCCCAATCATATTCATGATTTCCTGAAGAGGCTTTCTATCAGCAACTATCATTTTATCTCTTTCTGCATTCTCACTGCTTTTATAGTATTGTGCATAAGCATTGTAATTGTCATAGGTCCAACGCCGCCGGGAACAGGCGTAATGGCACTCGCTATTTCCTTTACTTGATCAAAATCCACATCTCCAACAAGTTTGTATCCCCTTTCTGAGCTTGGATCATCAACCCGATTCATTCCAACATCTATAACCACTGCATTTTGTTTAACCATATCTTTTTTTATCATTTCCGCTCTTCCAATAGCAGCAATCAATATATCCGCCTGTCTAGTATAGTAAGACAAGTTTCCGCTTCGTGAATGGCACACAGTGACCGTTGCATTAGCATCTTGCGCCTTTTGGAGCAGAATTAGTGCAACCGGTTTTCCTACAATATTACTTCTGCCAACTACAACCACATGTTTTCCTTCAATCTGAATACCGCTTTTAAGAAGAAGCTGCTGAATGCCATATGGGGTGCACGGCAGGAAAGAAGGCTTGCCAATAACAAGATTGCCCACATTTACCGGATGAAAACCGTCGACATCCTTTAAAGGATCAATAGTGTTAAGAACCTTGTCTTCATTAATATGATCCGGTAATGGAAGCTGAACAAGAATACCATTAATTTTTTCACTTGCATTGAGCTTCTTAATAAGTTCCAGCAGGTCATGTTCCGAAGTTTCCCGCGGCAGTTTGTGCTCCTCAGAATATATGCCCAATCTCGCGCATGCCTTTTTCTTCATACTCACATAAACTCTTGAAGCAGGATTATCTCCTACAAGCACGACAGCAAGCCCAGGGGTTAAGTTGTACTCACGCTTAAGACTCTCCACCTCAATCTTCATCTCATCCTGCATCTCGGCGGCAATTGCCTTACCATCTATTATCTTTGCAGTCATTTTAGTATCCTGCCTGATTCAGATATCTTATATGAAACTCATAGCATTTATTGTGTGCAATCTGAATAGTACGAGCAAAATATCCTGGCTTCCCCCATCTTATCATCTCCCATATGCCGAGCGGAACACCCCAGACAAGACCTGTGACGAGCGACTCCACAGCTATTACAGGAGTAGCTATAAGAACCTCAAATATAGTCTTTTTATCTTTTTCGCGATAAAGATTAGGCATTAGAGAATAATCATCCGGCTTAGCTCTCCATGTGAACAGCTTCCATGGAGCTGATACAAACGGAGCGATAATCGGTGCCGGCAGCCATGTTGGCATAAAGAGCAACTCTCTAGTTGCCAGATTTGTCTGTTCCTCTAATGATGCCTCTTCTGGAACACATATAGCAATGCTTGTAGAAAAAACTAGTGTTATTACTACTAACGTGGATAAAAACTTCTTCATTTCACTCCTCCTTTTTCCCTCATCTTAATTATTTTACAACTCAATAATCTTTAGCAGTTTTCCCCTTCAAACACCTCCTTCCTCGTATATTGGGCCAAGCTCTGAAGCCTGTAACACTATATCCTTGAAAACCCTGTGAAATTTCTCTTCCATATTAGGTGCAAAGTTGAAAATTTGCAATCGTTTATCCTCAATATCCAATTCCTTCAATCTATTACGAGTAGCTTCCACAACTTTTCCCACTCTTATATTCCCATTTATAAAGTGACATGCTTCTTCTATGCATGTGATTACCATAACCATATCCTTGCCGGATTCAAAACATTTGAGTATATGAATACTACTAATCTTCCCTGAACATGGAACCTTTATAACTTGAATATTGCTGTGGCGTTTATTAACACTTAACACAGTTTCGTAAACTGAATTCTCGCAACAAAAGATTGTTATATTCGGTTTATATGCCATTATAAAATCATCCTATAAGTTTAAGTATCTTCTCATCCTCATATTCCCTGAGCTGTATCGCACTTGCAGGGCATAGGGATGCGCAGATCCCGCATCCAAAACATGCCTCTTCAATAATCCTCGCCGCTTTCTTGCCCGCTTCGCGAGAGAACTCTATATCTATTGCTTTGTGAGGACACGAACGTATACACGTTAGACAAAGCGCGCATTTTTCTTCATCCACTTTTGCTGTTTTCTCATCAATTTCTATCGTGTTCTTTGCAAGTAAATTATGGGCAGCATATGCGGCTGTTAGTGAATCATCTAATATATCATTCAGCCCGGCATCAATATGACATGCTCCAGCAAAAAATATGCCCTTCCTATTTGACAAATTTGGCATAAAGTGAACATTATTATGTTGAAAAAACCCTTGCTTATCTCTCTCAACACCAAGTATAAGGAAGAGATCTTCTGTGCCGTGACTGGGAAGAATACTTTCACCAATTATCAGCCAGTCACATATCAACTGCAGGCCTCCTATATCTACGCCTTCTACAGCAGAAAACACAACTCCTTTTTCTCTGGCAGTAGTATATAGCTTCTCAAACTTCCTGCCGGCAACTTTTATGTTGCGAGATAACACAGACACTTCGCATCTTAATTTTTCTCTGAGAAGCAAAGCATTTTTTAGTGTAGATAAGGCTATTATTTGAGAATCTTCCTTATCAAGATCACATAAGAATACGACTTTTGACAACCTTCTTATTTTGCTGCCTGCAATGCCCTTTTCAAGACGGGTATGATTGATTATCTCTTGAGAATTGCAGCTCATCTTCGGCGTGGATACATCAATCCCTGTAGCAATAATAATCGCCCCATGCTTGATTTCAACTAGTTTTGAGTTTTGAGTTTTGAGTTTTGAGTTGAAGGTTCCTACATGCCCTTTAGTCTCTACCAATTCTGCCGAGGTAAATACAGTTATATTTGAAAGTTTCTTTAATTTTGATATTTGCTGAGAGACAAAGTCTTTTGGCGATACGTCCAGACCATACACGCTGAAAAGATTATTTAGCTTGCCACCTAATTCTTTTTCTTTTTCAATTAGCGT
>CAZMXO010000121.1:0-3568 GCA_964570265.1 uncultured bacterium | reverse complement strand
TGAACTAGTTTTAGGTACTCGCTTCCTCCAAATTCTTCCATAGAAACCCCAAGAAGAATAATCATATCTCCTTCATTTTTAAAATATTGAGTACAGACTTTATTTATATCCTCTATAATACCTATCATTCCGATTGTGGGAGTCGGATAAATCGCTCCTTTTGGATTCTCATTATAAAAGGATACATTTCCGCTCGCCACTGAAACATTAAAAAATTTGCAGGCATCCGTAATCCCCTGTACACAATTTTTAAACTGCCAATATCTATCCGGTTTTTTGGGATTTCCAAAATTAAGACAATCTGTAATGGACGCCGGCTCAGCTCCAGAACAAACTAAGTTTCTTGCTGCTTCTGCAACTGCAATTTGAGCTCCTCTATAAGGATTTAAATAACAATAACGACTGTTGCAGTCAGTTGTAGCCGCAATAGCTTTATTAGTCCCTTTTAATCTAATTACAGCGGCATCTGAACCAGGTAAGACAATAGTATTTAATTGTACCATGTGATCATACTGTTCATACACCCATTCCTTGCTCGCAATGGATGGGCTTTTAAGAAGACTGAGTAAAACAATATTGTAATCCTTTTGTTCAGGAACATCATTTATCTCAAAATTATTTATTTTTTCTATATATTCAGGTTCCTTATATGGCATGTTATAGATAGGAGCTTTTGTTAAAATATCCGCTTTCACTTCAACTAATATTTTGCCATTATCTCGATCCCGAATACGAACTATTTTGTCTTTTGTAACTTTGCCAATGGTTACCGCGTTTAAATCCCACTTAGAGAATATATCGTTAATTGTCTTTTCTTTTCCCGCTTTAACGCACACAAGCATTCTTTCCTGTGACTCCGATACCATTATCTCCCATGGCTCCATATTTTTTTCTCTGAGCGGGATATTGCACAATTCCATATCAATCCCCGATTCTCCATCCGATGCCATTTCACTGACTGCGCATGTAAGACCTGCTGCGCCCATGTCCTTAATTCCTAAAACATACCCTGTAGAAAGGATCTCTAACGTTGCCTCAATCAAGCATTTTTCCATAAAGGGATCTCCAATTTGAACAGTTGGTCTCTTTGCGTCTCCTTCACTGAATTCATGAGAAGCAAGAACACTGCATCCCCCGATACCATCTCTTCCTGTACTGGCTCCAACATACATAATGGAATTACCTTCTCCAAAAGCACATGCTCTTGCCAGCTTGTCCTTTTTTGCTATTCCAATACTCATTGCATTAACAAGACAATTTCCGTTATAACTTTCATCAAAATATATTTCTCCTCCAATTGTAGGCACTCCCAAACAGTTTCCGTAAAACTGTATGCCATCCACCACTCCATGAAGAAGATACTTATTATATGGTTCTGAAAGCGGACCAAACCTCAAAGAATTCAAACTTGCGATAGGTCTTGCGCCAGCAGTAAATATATCTCTTATGATTCCACCTACTCCTGTAGCAGCCCCCTGTTTTGGCTCAACCTGCGAAGGATGATTATGGCTTTCCATCTTAAAAATAATGGCAAGGTCATCAACAATAATCCCTCCGGAATCTTCCCCAATCAGAGTTTCGAATTTTCCCGTTTTCGGCAGGATTTTAAGCAGATTGCGAGAACTTACATATCCACAATGCTCTGACCATTCCGCAGCAAACATTGCAAGCTCGGTAACTGTGGGTTCTCTCTCCAAAAGATTCAATATATTCTGATATTCCTTATCACTTAATCCTAGCGCTCTATACATTTCAGGAGTGATCATATTGTTATATCCCCCCAATTATTGACTTAAATATAAACAACCCGTCTTGTGAGTCGAGTTCTTTTTCAGAACATCTTTCCGGATGAGGCATCATGCCAAGCACGTTTCCCTCTTTGTTTACAATACCTGCTATGTTATCCACTGCTCCGTTAGGATTGTCACAATACTGAAATACAATCTGATTGTTTTCTTTGAGGGTTTCCAACCCTTTTTCATCAATATAGTAATTGCCTTCATTATGAGCAATGGGTATTTTCAAGACTTCGTCTTTTTTATATAGATTTGTAAATGGAGTGTTCTTATTCAAGAGCTTTACATAAACATGTTTGCAGATAAAGTGTACATTTTTGTTACACAGCATTGCTCCTGGCAAAAGACCTGCTTCCAAGAGAATTTGAAAACCATTGCATATACCAATAACAAGTCCCCCTTTGTTAGCAAAATTAATAATACCTTGCATTATTGGGGAAAATCTTGCGATTGCGCCTGTTCTCAAATAATCTCCGTAACTAAATCCACCTGGAAGAACAATGCAATCTACATCCCTTACTTCTATCTCCTTATGCCAGATATACTTGACATCTTGTTTCAGCACATTGCTTAAGACGTAAAAGCAATCGTGATCACAGTTAGAACCAGGGAATACAACGACTCCAAATCTCAAGAATTTCATTCCTTATATTATTCCACTTCTTCTAAAGTAAAACTATAGTCTTCAATAGTAGGATTAGAAAGAAGTTTTTTGCACATTTGATCAATTATTTGCTTTGCTTTTTTTCTATCAGACATATTCAATTTAATATCTATTAGTTTGCCAACTCGAACCTCTTCCACCTCCTGCTCATAATCAAGCGACTTTAATGCGTTCTTTACTGCCAAACCTTGTGGATCTACTACAGTTTTTCTTAGTGTTACGTATATATTTGCTTTTAACATTTACTCTCCTCCACTAATTCCATATTGCTTTATTCAACAAAAAGCGTTTTTGTAGAAAAATTAGGATCGCTGGTAGTATTAACCCCCAATTTTCTTAATCCTGCTTCGTCGCCGGGGGTTGGAATATGTGTCATATGTACTTCGCAACCCTTCAGTTCCTTCAGCTTTTCCATAGCCAGTTTAGCGGTTGGGTTTGTAGTTGCGCTTATGGAAAGAGCAACCAATGTTTCTTCCAGATTAAGACTCACTGCTTTTGTTTTTAAAATATTCTTCTTAAGATTGCTTATGGAATCTATTATGTTCGGAGACAGAAGATGTATCTTATCAGGAATTTCCGCAAGCTCTTTTACGGCGTTCAGAATAAGGCTTGATGTTGCATGCATAAGAGAGGAGTTTTTCCCTGTAGTAATCGAACCGTCTTTTAATTCTATTGCTGCGCCGCAAAAAACTCCTTCATTCCCCTCTCCTCTTTGCTGAGCGTCTTCAATAGATTTCCGCGCCGGCGCAACCACCAGCCTATCCTCCAACTTAAGATTGAGATTATCCATAATAAGCTCCACCCTTTGCACGGTTTCCTTATCCACAAGCCCCATTACATATTCGCAGGCACATCTAAAATATCTTCTTATTACCTCTTGCTTTGCAGCGTGTTTTACTATTTCGTCATCTATGATTCCAAAACCGGCTCTGTTTACACCCATATCAGTAGGTGACTTATATATTGACTCAGATCCTGTTATTTTCTCCAGTATTCTCTTAAGCACAGGAAATATCTCTATATCCCTGTTATAATTCACAGCTACCTTGTTGTATGCTTCAAGATGAAAAGAATCTATCATGTTAAAATCTTTTAAATCCGCTGTTGC
>CAZMXO010000120.1:0-3573 GCA_964570265.1 uncultured bacterium | reverse complement strand
CTCTGCTGCAATAAGGTCTCTCGTCATCTCTTGAGCCAACACACTGAATCATTACGACAGACCGCATATTATCTAATTCGGAACTAGAACAGGATATCGTATGTTCCAGTTCTTTTTGCGTAACAATTCGTTTATTCTTTCCATACAGGTATTCTGTCGGTTTATATTCATCCGCTCCTGTTGCAACAATAACAACCCCATGCTTAATTTCAACTAATTTTGAGTTTTGAGTTTTGAGTTTTGAATTAAAGTTTCCAACATATCCTTCAACTTCTTTCACATGTGAGTTTAAATAGACTGTTATATGCTTATTATTCTGAACTTGTTTTCTCAGATTTTCCAATTTGTTCCTAATTTCCTGCCCGCTTATATCAAAATGAATATTTCTTAGATTACCTCCAAGTTCGTCTTCTTTTTCAATGAGATATGTTTGAAACCCGTTGTTTGCTGTTGACAGAGCGGCAGTCATACCGGCTACGCCTCCGCCGATAACGAGAGCCTGCTGTACTACATCTGACGCTATCCTTTCAAGAGGACGCTTAAAACGCGCTTTTGCCACTGTCATTCTAACCAGATCCTTTGCTTTTGATGTAGCCTCCTGATGCTGTTTCATATGTACCCATGAACATTGATCCCTGATATTGCTCATTTCAAACAAATAAGAATTGAGACCTGCTTCTTTTATCGTCTCCTGAAATAAAGCCTCGTGTGTTCTCGGAGAACAGGAAGCAACCACCACTCTGTTAAGATTGTGCTCTTTAATCTTATCCTTCATGATCTGCTGTGTGTCCTGAGAGCATGTATATAAATTCTCATCAGCATACACAACGTTTGGAAGAGTCTTTGCATATTTAACAACATCTTTAACATCCACTATGCCGCCGATATTAATGCCACAATGACATACAAAAACACCTATTCTCGGACCCTGTCCGCGAATATCAATCTCTAATGGATATACTTTCTCTTTTATTAATTCGCCGCGCACATTAAATAACGGTTCAGCGGCAGCGGCAGCAGCTCCGCTTGCTCCCATTACAGTTTCAGGAATATCCTTTGGCCCGCTAAACGCACCGCATACAAACACTCCTGATTTAGAAGTATTCAAAGGAAGAAAATCTCTTGTATCGCAAAAATTATACTGGTTAAGCTTAATACCTATTTTTCTTGCAAGATCGGAAATTTTCTTAGAAGGTTTCAGCCCTACTGAAAGAACAACAAGATCAAACTCCTCGAAGAATATGTTCCCCTCTTCATTGACATATCTTAATGTGATATTGCCTGTCTTTTCATCTTCAATCGTTTCCGAAACTCTTGATCTTATGAATTTTATGTCATATTCGGCTTTTGCTCTTTCATAATATTTGTCAAAGTCTTTGCCATACGCCCTCATGTCCATAAAGAAAATATTAATGTCCAATTCCTCTGCACTGTGTTCCTTCGCTATGATCGCTTCTTTTATAGCATACATACAACATACCGAAGAACAGTATCCGGCTTTGCAGTCAACATCCCTTGAGCCAACACACTGAAGGAATGCAATTTTTTTTGGTGATTTTTTGTCAGAAGGTCTTAATAAATGCCCTTCGTAAGGACCTGAAGCGGATAAAATTCTCTCAAATTGAATACTGCTTATTACATTCTTGAATCGGCTGTATCCATAGTCGTATTTCAATTGTGGATTAAACTCCTCAAAGCCTGGTGCAAGAATTATCGAGCCTACATTTATCTCTTCAAGTTTATCTTCCATATCATGGTCTATTGCTTTTGCCTGACACGTCTTTTCACATTCACCGCACCCGGAACAAATTCCGCAATTAAGGCATCTTTCAGCCTCTTTTCTTGCAGCTTCCTCTGAAAATCCAAGCTCAACTTCAGAGAAACTTTTAATTCTTGCCTTAACATTAAGTTCAGGCATTTTCACCCTACTTTCAGGAACAAGATAATTTCCGACATCCGGCTCGCTTGGATTACCCTGAACTGTTTTGTAAGTTAATTTTTCACCCTGAAGATATCCCATTATTGATACAGCTGCTTTTTTCCCGGCGGCAATTGCCTCTATAACCGTACCCTGACCGCTGGTAACATCGCCACCTGCGAATATGCCTTCTTCAGCTGCCCAACATGTATCATCATCTGCATCAATTGTATTCCATTTACTGATAACTATGCCGTTGTCATTCTTGATAAAGGAGAGGTCTGGAGACTGGCTTATAGCGGGTATGAGCATATCTATCTCAACGGTAAAATCGGTTTTTGGAACAGGCACAGGTCTTCTTCTTCCGCTATCATCAGGTTCACCAAGCTTCATCTTTTGACAAATAACTTTACGAGCTTTGCCATTTTCTCCAACTATTCTCAATGGCGCAGCTAAATAAAAAATATCAACACCTTCTTCCTCTGCCGCTTTTATTTCTTCCTCGTCTGCAGGCATTTCCACTTTAGTTCGTCTATATATAATCGTTACTTTACTGGCTCCAAGCCTCAAGGCAGTTCTGGCGGAATCTACAGCCGCATTTCCTCCTCCTATAACAGCAACCTTCCCCTGAACTTGTTTAAGCTTTCCGAGATTTGCCTGCCGCAAGAATGCTACACAATCCAGCACTCCTTTCATCTCTTCGCCGGGAATGCCCAGCTTAAGCCCATTATGAGCGCCCGACGCAATGAATACAGATTTATATCCCATTTTATTTCTTAAATCATCAAAGCTGATTTTGTCTCCAATGCGAGTATTTATTTTTATCTCAACACCCATGTCCTGAATCATTTTGATCTCTTTGTTTAATATATTCTTTGGTAAGCGATATTCAGGTATACCCACCGCAAGCATTCCACCGGCAACGGACAGCGATTCAAATACCGTAACAGAATATTCTTCTTTTGCTAAGTCATATGCGCAGCTCAGCCCCGCGGGACCGGAACCGATAATTGCAATCTTCTCTTTTTTTACTTTCTTATTTTTCTGTTTGCTTTTTACCGAAACCTGTTTACTGTTTTTGTCTTCCCAATCCGCAATGAATCGTTTCAGAGATCTTATAGCAATTGGCTGGTCATATTCTCCTCTTTTACATTGCGCTTCACATGGATGATGACAGACCCTGCCGCACACTGCGGCAAATGCAATTCTCTCTCTTACAAGATCAAGTGCCTCTTTATACTTGCCCGCAGAGATGAGCGCAACATATCCATGCGGATTAACTCCCGCAGGACAGGCAAGCCTGCATGGGGAAATACCATTCTTCTCAATTGTATACGCATTTGGATATGCTTGTGGGAATGGTCTATAGATAGCTTTGCGAGAAACTAATTCCTGATTAAATTCATCAGGAACATTTACGGGACACACATCTTCACATTCAGCGCACCCGGTACACTTTGTTGTATCTACAAATCTCGATTTCCTCTTAACACGTACTATAAAATTACCAGATTGTCCGGAAACGTCTTCTATGTCTGAATAGGTAATATTCTCTATATTCAGATGCCTACCGCACTCAACCAGTTTTGGAGACATTATGCACATAGAGCAGTCATTAGTAGGAAAAGTTTTATCAAGCTGGGCCATTACGCCAC
>CAZMXO010000119.1:0-3588 GCA_964570265.1 uncultured bacterium | reverse complement strand
TAATGATAAGAGCCATGTTTGAGTGGTTATCTAATTCTCTTCAATCAGGTCCGATCATTGCTTTAACCGCTTCTTTTATCTGGGGAGTATTAAGCATCTTATTGAGTCCCTGCCACTTGGCGAGCATTCCTTTAATTGTAGGCTTTATTGATGAACAGGGCAGAATTTCAACAAAAAGGGCTTTTTGGCTGGCAACGCTTTTTTCTCTGGGCATCTTAATAACTATTGCTATAATAGGTTTAATCACCGGACTCTTGGGACGAATGCTGGGTGATATAGGGGTCTATGGAAATTACTTCGTAGCGATAATCTTCTTTATCGTAGGTCTTCACCTTTTAGGAATTATTCCCCTTCCCTTTTTGGGGAAATCAAGTCAGCCTGCGTTTAAGAAGAAGGGACTATTAGCTAGTTTTATACTGGGTCTGGTTTTTGGTATCGCCCTCGGACCATGCACCTTTGCTTATATGGCGCCTATGCTTGGCGTTGCATTTAAGATATCGTCTACACAGTTTCTATACGGAATAGCACTGCTGTTTGTTTATGGCATTGGTCATTGTTCAGTGATTGTTTTCGCGGGAACTTTTACAGAAGTTGTTCAGCACTATTTGAACTGGAATGAGAAATCCAAGGGCACGATTATTTTAAAAAAGATTTGTGGAGTTCTTGTCATTCTCGGTGGGATATATTTAATCTGGAGCTATTAGGACTAGACATTTGTTGAGCATGGTGTGATAGTTTAATTAAATTTATAACGAATTTAGAAGGAGGTGAGTTAGATGGGATGCTGCGATTCAAGACCTAAGAAAAAGATAGAGTACAAATGCGCTGACAATTGCTGCGACAAAGTAGTTGTAGTTGACGAATGCCAGCCTGTTCCGGAATGCTGTGGAAAGCCGATGGTTAAAAAAGAAGATTCCTGTTCATGCTGTGGTGCGTAATATAAGTAGAAAATAACAAAGGCAAGGGATAACCTTGCCTTTGTTATTGAACGTAGTCTATCGTATCAATCAATTCTTTATATGACTTTGCTCCAGATATGCGGATGCGGATTTCTGTGCTGTTATAATGTCCTTTAAAATACCACATCGCTACCTTGCCCATAAAGCCTATCTTATTCGCAGGTCCCATATCCTTATACTTCTCTATGTAAGCAAGGTGAGCTTTAAGAATCTTTTTCTTTGCAGACAGACTTGGATTTTTAAGAGTCTCGCCGTTTTTTAAATAGTTTTCGATATCTTTAAATATCCACGGATTACCGAGCGCTCCGCGCGCAACCAGGATTCCGTCGCATCCTGTTTCGTCTAACATCTTTTTAGCCATTAAAGGGTTAAATATATTTCCGCTTCCGAATACAGGAATCTTTAAAGATTCTTTGACAGCCTTTATTGATTCATAATCAATATCACCTGAGTACCTTTGCGACATCGTTCTGCCGTGTATAAAGACTATAGAAGCGCCGTTTCCCTGACATTCTTCAGCAGTCCTGACACATTCCTTGATATCCACTTTATCAAAACCTGTTCTTAACTTAACTGTGACGGGAATTCGCAGTTTGGAGACTAGTTTTTTAATGATCTTGCCAAGTATCGCTCTGTTTTTTAACAGTGCTGCTCCGGCACCCTTTTTTGTTACTTTCTTTACGGGACAAGCGCCATTTATATCCAGAAAAGATATATCAACCAGCTCTATAAGCTTTTCGGCGGCATCAAGCATTACCGAAGGATCCGCGCCCAGAAGCTGTGCGGAAATTGGAGAATCTTTCTTAATTGTTTTTATGAGTCCCCTATTCTTCCGACTACCATAAACTATAGCATTTGAATCAAGCATCTCAAAAAAACAGTGTGAGGCGCCTAATCTGCGGCTTATAAGCCTGAAAGCAAGATCGGTTACTCCAGACATTGGAGCTAGATATATTTTGGGACTCATGGTAATTATTATACCATAAGCTCCAATCCTTTGGTATAATAGGTAAATGCTTAAACACAACATAATATTAGCGTCAAAGTCAAAAAGACGCTCAAAAATACTTAAAGAATGCGGGATACCTCATGAAGTTGTTATAAGCAGCGTTCATGAGAAGATGGATCACAAAAAGGGAGCGGAGTTCAATGTTCTGCATAATGCCAGGCTCAAGGCAGAAAAGATAGCTATCGGATATAAGGAAGGTTATATTATCGGAGCCGATACTCTTGTTTTGTTCAAAAAGCGTCTAATCGGAAAGCAAAGGACAAGAAAAGAGGCAACATCTCTTCTCAAGTCATTCTCAGGAAAGACAGTATTTGTCTATACAGGTCTTTGTGTAATAGACGTTAAAAGAGACAGATCGGAAAGCGCAGTTGATGTATCAAAGGTTCATGTCAAAAAGCTCTCGCTCGAAAAAATAAACAAGTTTGTGGCAATAGCCGGACACAACGACAAGGCGGGCGGTTTTTCAATAGAAGGACCAGGTACCTTTATATTTGATAATGTAGAAGGCTCGTTCTATAATATACTTGGATTGCCAATGATGAAGCTTGATGAACTTTTTGAAAAATTAGGCGTAGACCTTTTAGAAGAATCTTCATAGGAGATAATATGAGCTTAATAATAGCTGAGAATTTATCAAAGAAATATATAAGCGGCGAAATAACGATTGATGCGCTCAAAAGTTTAAGTTTTGAAATAGAACCGGCATCTTTTATCTCTTTTGTAGGTCCTTCCGGTAGTGGAAAAACGACACTTCTAAACCTCATTGGATGCCTCGATACCCCGACATCGGGAATGTTGATGGTATCAGGAACAGATGTCACTCAGCTTGATGGAAAGTCTGCTGCAAAATTTAGAGGAAAAAATATCGGTTTTATATTTCAGGATTTCAATCTTCTTCCGGTTCTTACCATATATGAAAACATTGAATATCCGCTTCTCATGGTTCAGGATACTCCCGCAGGCGAGAGACGCAAACGAGTCTTATCACTGCTTGATTCAGTGGGAATGATCGAACAGAAAGATAAATATCCTGACCAGATTTCAGGGGGACAGAAACAGAGAGTGGCTATTGCCAGGGCACTGGTTACGAATCCGAAACTTGTTTTAGCAGATGAACCAACGGCAAACCTTGATCACAAAACCGCCTATATGGTGATCAATATTATGAAGAAAATGAAGGATGAACTAGAAACTAGTTTTGTTTTTTCAACTCATGATCAGAAAGTTGTCGGAGAAGCAGAAATAATCTATACCCTGGAAGACGGTGAGCTTACCGAGAAAAGTGGTAAAGGAGATGATCATCGTGTTTAACCTGATAAAAATCGCCATAAGAAATCTCACGAGATATAAAAGAAGGACTTTTCTGACGGCTTCATTGATAACTATAGGGGTTATATTTGTTCTAGTATTCATAGCTCTTTCAAGCTCGTTTAAAAATATGATGGTCAGTCAGATCACTGATTCTTTTCTCGGACATATACAGATCCACCAAAAAGGTTATGTGGCATCAATAGATACGCTTCCTCTAACAATGAACATGGGAACGCAGGCTATAAAAAAAGTAAAAAAAGCGATAAGTGATGTTCCTGAGATAGAAGCATATTCGATGAGAATAAAATT
>CAZMXO010000118.1:0-3595 GCA_964570265.1 uncultured bacterium | reverse complement strand
CATCAGTATTCAAAAGGTGTTTCCCCGCAGTCTCTGAATAATTCCCATTTCACAAAATTTATAACCTATCTGGCAGTTGAGCGAAAAGTTTCCGCATCAACGCAAAATCAAGCATTTAACGCAATTCTCTTTTTTTACCGCCATGTATTGGACAAAGACATCGGGGATGTAAGCGGTGCTGTGCGGGCAAAATATAAACGCAGGCTTCCTGTCGTGCTTACTAAACAGGAAGTTTTTCAAATTTTAGAACATCTTGAGGGAGATATTCTTCTTATGTGCAAACTCATCTATGGCTGCGGGCTTCGTCTAAAGGAGTGCCTGAATCTGCGCGTAAAAGATATTGATTTTGCTCAGAATTGCCTCACCATTCGCTCGGGAAAAGGAGACAAAGACCGTCAGACAGTATTACCTGAGATTATTAAGAACGTACTCCAGAAACATCTTGAAAAAGTACGGACGCTATATGAACGAGATAGAACTGATAATCTTCCGGGTATATATTTGCCGGATGCACTTGGTCGAAAATATCCCAATGCCGGCAAAGAATGGATATGGCAATGGGTGTTTCCGTCACAATCTCTTTCTGTTGATCCAATAAGCAAGACTGTGCGGCGACATCATGCTTATCCTGATAGACTTCAAAAAAGGTTCGGAGATGCAGTAAGAAAAGCGGATATTGTTAAGCGAGCTACAATTCATACGCTACGCCACAGTTTTGCAACACATCTTCTAGAAGGAGGATACGATATCCGAACAATTCAGGAATTATTGGGTCATGCAAACCTGCAGACAACCATGATATATACACACGTTGCCCAGAAAAACAAACTCGGCGTTAAGAGTCCTCTTGACAATATTTATACAGGAACAACGGAAAGGAGGATGTGATGAAAAAGATTGTAATGATTATTGCGCATGTGAATTTCAGGGATGAAGAGCTTTCGGTTCCTAAATCTATTTTTGAGGAATCAGGCGCAATAGTCCATGTTGCAAGTACGTCACTTGAACCGGCAAAAGGCAAATTAGGTATGACGCTTATTCCTGATATGTTGGTTGAGGATATAAGAGTAGAAAATTATGATGCGGTTGTTTTTGTAGGAGGAACTGGCGCTTCGTGTTATTTTAATAGCAAGACAGCTCATGATATAGCAAAAAGCGCTTATTTAAAGAACAAGCTAATCTGCGCAATTTGCGCAGGACCTGTCATCCTTGCAAACGCAGGAACTTTGGAAGGAAAGAAAGCCACAGTCTTTCCATCCTTTGAGAGAGAACTTAAACAAAAGGGTGCTATTTATACAGGTGAGCCTGTTCAAGTGGATGGAAATATTGTTACAGCCAACGGACCTCAGAGTGCAGAAAAATTTGCTGAAGAAATAATAAAGATGTTCAATGACAAATAAAACCCAAAATTCAAATGCCCCAAAATCTAATCTGGGAATGGGCGGAGGCAAGCCCCGCCCCTACAATGTGGAAATCGGGAAATGTAGGGGTAGGCCTTGCGTCTACCCTCATGTGTTTTGGTTTTTGGCTTTAGTGATATTCTTTATTGTAGGATGTGGAAGAACTAATCAATGGGAAATTAAAAATAGCCGTCCAGAGGGAACTAATATCATATGCTTTGGAAACAGCATAACTGAAGGGCTTGGAGCATCTGAGGGAGGCAATTATCCGTCTCTGCTCGGTAAAAAATTAGATCAGCCGGTAATCAATGCAGGAGTAGGTGGAGATACAACCGAGGACGCAATCAGAAGACTTCAAAGAGATGTGCTTAATAGGGACCCTAAGATTGTTATAGTAGAGTTTGGCGGCAATGATGCCCTGAAAAAGACTGTTTCTATGGAGAAAACTTTTGAGAATCTTGAACTGATTATAACCAGAATTCAGGAAAAAGGCGCTTTGGTGTTAGTGCTTGGTATTCAGCCTTCTCTAATAGGTACAAGCTACAAAAAAAGATTTGCGAAGATAGCAAAAAAACATGGCGCACTCGTTATCCCAAATATCTATGACGAAATACTTGGTAAGCCGGATATGATGAGTGATCACATCCATCCATCTTATAAAGGATATGAACTTATCGCCGAACGGGTGTATGCTATACTGAAACAGTATTTATAAATCTCAAACTACCTGATATCTGTTTTATGGAATTTGAGAGATGCTCTTTCTGCCATTTACTTGCTTTTTGGTACAAAGGAAAATCCCGTTCAGTTTTCCTAAATTCTTTTGGATGCCTTTGTATCCTGCCGTTAACTGTTCTTTGTTTAAATACCTCATGCAGCATTTCATGATAAACCAGATAGTCGATGTAGTATGGGGGAACTTTTTCGTTATCAAGAAGCCGATTAATTCTTATGATGTTTTTTTCTAATCCTGTATCTTTCCACGTTCCCATAAGTCTCTTATTAGGTCTGTTTGACCATGTGATATGAATATCCAGATTGCCGCTAAAATATTTTGCATTTAGGTTGTTGTAGATTTCCCTAAGATCAAATACCTTGCCAGTTGGATCCGGCAGACATTCGCAAGTTTTTGGTTTACATACTATTCTATGCCGATTTTGAGATATAAAATCTCTTATTATTTTTCTGCACGCAACGCGTGTGCTTTTTCTTGTAATGCGGGTGTATGTCTTAAGTATTGCCTCAAAAACATGTTCAGGGGCATTCTTAAACATGTTATGTAATCGAAGAGTACGTTTATTGAAGTGTTTCTTACAGCTGATCATAACTGTAGAGTTGTTTGTGTAGCGAATTGTTATTCGACTATTCAGGATTTTGGTTCTTTCTTATTCTAATTGGATATTTTTAGCCCTATTTTATCGGCAATCTCATAAAATTCTTTATTGTTTATCTCATCAAGAGTTTTTCTTCGCTTACTGAGGAGTTCATTGAATTTTATCGACTTTTCCTGCATTGTCTTATGTGTGTCCTCAGAACCGCCTATCAAATAGAAATTGTGACCTCTTGTAAAACGCTTATGTTCGTCTTTATTATCAAGTCCCAATCCGATAAGTATCTTTTTCGAGTTTTTCTCTCTAACCATGTTTCTTCAATATCCTTTAAGTGTCAAAAGTAATTATATTTAACACTTTTTTGAACAATAACTCAAGAGAAAATTGAATTTTATCTGACAGGAATTTGGGCTTACTTGACAACAGATTAGAAAATCAATATACTCCCCAATACATTAAAAAGTCAGGAGATATATTATGGCACATAAAAAAGGGCAGGGAGGTTCGAGAAATGGGAGAGACAGCGCAGGTAAGAGACTCGGACTAAAGTGTTCTGGCGGACAGACTGTAAAAGCCGGTAGCATTATCGTTCGTCAGCGCGGCACAAAATTCTCTCCGGGAAAAAATGTTGGTTGCGGAAGAGATTGGACATTGTTTGCTAAAATAAATGGAATAGTGTGTTTCGAAAGTATCAGAGCTAGAAAATGCGTAAGTATTTATGAACCGAATACAAAATGAAAAACATTGCTGTTCTCGGAGCGACAGGCTCAATTGGCAAAAATACTCTTGAAGTTATAGAATCCTTCCCTGACAAATTCAAAGTTACAGCTATATCAGGCAAAACTAATATCGGTCTTCTAGAAA
>CAZMXO010000117.1:0-3600 GCA_964570265.1 uncultured bacterium | reverse complement strand
TGCAAAATTAACCAACGCCGAAAAGATTCGCCGCTTGCCGTGGAGTATTGCCCACAATGCGGCAAATAATATCTTTGCCTATTTTACTGTGTTTGGCTCTGTGTTTATTCTGTTTCTAAATGAACTTGGTCTGCCCAAAACCCGGATAGGTTTTATTCTTTCCCTGTTACCATTTTGCGGTGTTCTAGCTTTATTCATTGCTCCAACGATTGCGCGTGCAGGTTTTAAGCGCACGTTTATCATTTTCTGGGGATTGAGAAAATTTGTTATAGCTTTTTTGCTTTTGACGCCTTGGGTTTTATCACGATTTGGGTCTCAAGCAACTTTTCTTTATGTAGCGGGAATTCTACTGGTCTTTGCCATCTGTCGGGCAATCGCAGAGACAGCATTCTATCCATGGATGCAGGAGGTAGTGCCAGATTCAATCCGCGGTAGATATTCTGCTATAAATAGCATAGTTATTACTTTGGTCGGCTCCCTGGCTATTGTAGTTTCCAGTTATATGGTAGGTCGGTATTCTTTAGGTTTGAACAGATTTATGATACTGATCGCTGCAGGTGTGATTTTTGGTCTGATTTCGGTGTGGTTCGCATTTTTTATTCCAGGTGGAGTCCCAGTTCCTGACACTGCTGTCAAAACAGCACATTTCAAAAAGATGATGAGCGTGTTGCAAGATAGGAACTTTCTTTTTTATATTGGAGGCATCGGAGCAATAACACTGGTTTCTGTAGGGTTGTTATCCTTTATTCCTCTGTTTATGAAAGAACAGGTAGGGCTTAGTTCCGGCAATGTGGTGTTATTGCAGATAGGTACCTTATTAGGTGGACTTCTGACGAGTTATTTATGGGGCTGGTCTGCTGATCGTTATGGAAGCAAGCCTGTGATGCTTTCAGGTCTGCACTTGATGGCTTTGCTTCCTGTATGCTGGTTATTGATTCCAAGACATAGTGTCTGGAGTGGTTCGCTGGCTATGAGCATAGCATTTTTTTCTGGATTGGCTAGTAGTGGATGGCTGATGGGTAGCGATCGGCTTCTGTATGTCAGTATTGTTCCACCCGAGAAAAAAACAGAGTACATGGCGATATACTATGCATGGATAGGGGTGGTAGGCGGCTGCAGTCAACTGATTGCCGGACGATCTTTGGATTATTGCAAAGGAATAACAGGTACGTTTTTTAATCTAACGCTTGATCCTTATACACCCCTCTTTGTTGTGAGTTTTATATTGCTTATTGTAGGAGTAATCTTAATCAGACAGGTACGAGTTGAGAGTGATATGCCTGCAGGAAAATTTGCGGGTATGTTTGTTCGTGGGAACCCATTTGTGGCAGCAGGGTCTTTAATAAGGTTTCATATGGCTAAAGAGGAGGGTGACAGAGTATCAATGACGGAACATCTCGGCGAAGCAAAGAGTCCGTTAAATGTTGATGAGCTTCTTCAAGCACTTTCCGATCCCAGCTTCAATGTCCGATATGAAGCGATTATTTCAATCGCTAGAACGCGTCAGGATGATAAATTGGTTAATGCCTTGATTTTGGTACTTAAGGATGTTGGCGCTAATTCTGACCTCAGCATTGCTGCAGCCTGGGCGCTTGGCAGAATTGGGAACAAGAAGGCAGTTGAGCCGCTTCGTAAGGGTCTGGTATCAAAATATCCATTGCTTCAAGCCCGTAGCGCCAGGGCACTGGCGACTCTGGGCGATGCTGAAGCTATTCCTTTGCTACTTGAGCTCTTCAGAAATAAAAACGGCCCGTGTATAGCTTACGCTTCGGCTTTGGGAAAATTAAGAGCATCCGAAGCAACAGATGGTCTATTAAATCTCCTGCGAACATTACATGATGAGTGCAATAGAATGGAGCTGGCTCTTGCTCTGGCGCGTATTGTTGGAAATGAGCACTACTTTGTTCGGCTTTGGCGTCGGCCACGTTCGGAAATAGGAACCACTGCTTCACAAGCCGTGCTTTCCCTTAAAAAGAAGATAGAAAAACTTCATATGGACATAGGTAACTCCTTAGCAGCGTTTGATGATTGTGCAAAAGCTTTTGCTGAAAATGACTTACAGCGCGCAGTGATATTGCTAAGAGATTTGATTAGCAATTTACCTATGGAAGATTTTGAAAAAACTTTTGCGGCTATTCTCAAAGATTGTGCAGAGCGCCTGGATGAATTTGGTGCTTCGCGTATTGAATATATAATTCTTTCCCTACACACGATAGATGTAGCATTGAACTCTGGCCAAAACAAAAGTTAGAAGCACAAGAATTCTTCCCAATTTTGTCGAAAAGTGATATTATATACTAGTTTAATCATAACAAAAGGAAGACATATGAATAAAAAATTTCCTCGTATGCTGCATAATTATCTTGAGAAAAAATTAGAAAAAGTTGATAAAAATAGAAAAGAAAGATTTTTAAATATTAAAAATAAAAAAGAAATGCTTTCTTTTGTTGAAAAATGCCGAAGTGATATTGAAAAAATTTATAATTTACCAAAAGAAAAATGTCCTTTAAATACAAAAGTAACCGGCGTATTAAAGTGCAAACAGTATCGCATTGAAAAACTTGTTTTTGAAAGTAGATCCGGGTTTTTTGTAACTGCCAATTTATATATCCCTAACGGAAAAGGTCCTTTTCCCGGAGTAGTTGGCGTTTGTGGACATAGTCTTAATGGAAAAAGCTACGAGGCCTATCAATCTTTTCCTACCCGCCTTGTGCGGGAAAATATCGCAACTTTAATTTATGATCCTATTGGGCAAGGAGAAAGGTTCCAATATCCTGACAAGAAAGATGTTGTTCCAGGTACTGTTAGTGAACATATTTTATTGGGGAATCATCTCTCTTTATTAGGAGAATATTTTGGAACATGGAGAGCATTTGACGGTATCCGCGCTTTAGATTGTCTTTTAGAAAGACCGGAAGTGGATTCTACTCATCTGGGAATAACAGGAAGTTCCGGCGGCGGAACCATGGCTACTGTTCTTTCTGCGATAGAAGATAGGTTTACAATGTCTGCCCCTTCCTGTTTTATCACTACATATTTACATAACTTTCAAAATGAATTGCCGGCAGATACTGAACAGGTACCTCCTGAAATCATATCAAAAGGATATGAGATGTATGACCATTTAACTTCATTTGCTCCTCGTCCAGTTTTAATATGTACTGCAGAGGATGATTTTTTTGATTTAAGAGGAGCAAAAGAAGCTTTTGAATATTTAAAGAAAGTTTATTCAACACTCGGATATGGGGAAAATATAAAAATTGTTACTGAAAAAGGAGGACATGGATATGGAGAAGATACACAAAAAGCAATGGTAACATTTTTCTGTAAACATTCTAAATCAGAGAAACCAAAACATCTAAATGAAAAAATTGAATTAAAAACAGATAAAGAATTACAGGCTACAAAAAATGGGCAGGTTTTAAAAGAAGAAAGTAAATCAGTATTTTACTTTACACGAGAAAAACTAGATGAAATTAAAAAAACAAGAAGAGGGTTTTCTCCCAATAAATTAAAACAGCTTCTTAGTATACCCGAACATATCGGCAGTATCCCTGAATACCGTATTCTCAGACCGACAAACGGATTTTCACGATTTGC
>CAZMXO010000116.1:0-3683 GCA_964570265.1 uncultured bacterium | reverse complement strand
GTTACTAAAATATGAGATTTTCTCTCCATGTTCTTCGCTTTTTTATAGAAACAACCATCCTTAAAAGAACACTTTTTTCCCAAACATAAATCCGGTTCTCTGCACACATTGCCCCATACTCCGCTTTTTGGAATGAAATCTAAATCCGATTTGATTCCCGATTTGGTTTTAGAAGACCAATCAAGTATTTTCGCCATCTCATTGAACTGAGCATCTGAATTAAACAAATCGTATATATTTTTACCATTCATGCGTCTTAAACATAAATAATTTTCAGAACCCAGACATAATGCGTAATTGAATTTTATTCCCAGCGATCTTTTTAAAAATGGCAGATCTTTTGAACATAACTGGTTTTGGAGCGTCTTTGTATAGGTTGAAATTATAACTTTTTTATTGTTTTTAGCAGTATGAATTATAAAAGGAATCAGATACGCAAGGCTTTTTCCTACCCCAGTGCCTGCCTCCACTATCAGATGTTTATCAAGTTTTATAGCCTCGCCAATCGCTTCTGACATTTGAAGCTGTTGAGGCCTCAGTTCGTAACCCTGCAATCTTTGAGAAATAATACCGTCATTGTCTAATGCGTTAATACTTTCCCTCTCTGTTTGCCGTTATATACTCCATACAGAAATCATCCTTGCCGATTAACGCCTGAGTTGCATAAATTGTTGAGACCATATCTGCCTCTGTAGGATCAATAATTGCAGCATCAAGTCCTGCCTGTATCATCAGACTTAAAAAAGATCTATTAATATGGTTTCTTTTAGGCAGACCAAAGGATACATTACTGAGACCGCATATAGTATGTGCTCCTTTCAACTCTTTCATTATAATGCTCACTGCCTGAAGCACATAGCTTACCTGATCAGGATTCGTGCTTATTGGTCTTATTAATGTATCAAAATAAACTCTATCCAGAGATATGCCCCCAGATGTTAATTTATCTGCCAATTTTTTTGCTACATCAACTCTTTTTTCAAGATTATCAGGCATGCCTGAATCATCCATAGTAAGAGCCACTACCTTGGTTTTATATTCCTTAACCAATGGCAAAATATTATCAATTCTTTTTCTCTCTCCTGTTATGGAATTAACAATAGGCACTCCATTCTTACTTCTTTTAAGCGCAGATTCAATAGCCACAGGATTGGCACTATCAATGCATAATGGTTTATCCGTAACTTCCTGCACAGTATCCATAAGCCATTCAAGGTCTGCAACTTCTCCTGATACACTTGTTCCTGCATTAACATCTATATAATCAGCGCCTGCCTTATCCTGCATTCTGACCTGCTCCTGAATATATGCCGCATCCCTTTCGCTAACAGCCTTGTGAATATGTTTTCTACTTGTATTGATTCTTTCACCAATAATTTCCATAATTAACCTCCATTTTTCAATAAAAGACTATATCATCAAAGCATGTGTTCAGCAATATTTTTTCTGGATAACGACTAACATGAGCAATGGCATTAGCCATCCGTTTCCATCGATTTGTTATCAATTATTTTTCATTTTGGAGTGTATGGATGCCATTTTCCTGTTTCACTGTCAAGCAACATAAGAGGTTTCTTAGCTATCATAATTCCGACTGCCGGATGTTTTGTGTCGTAACTGTAGGTTATTTCTCTCCAAACTCCCCCTCTGACATCCCGTATGTCTACAAGATTCTGGGAAGTGATATAAAGCAAATCCCCTGACAATGAACAAGTGCCCCTGATTATGTTATATAGACAAGAGTGAATCAGATGTTCTTTGGATTCAAACAACTCTTTATCAGTGAAATTTATCCATATCAGAAATACTTCAATGCCACATCCACAGTAACCCTTGGGAGTTGAAGTACCTCGGCTCCACTTGCTGATTTCTGTTAACACAAAGTAGTTATTATTATGTTTTTTAATGGATAATATTTGTGGCGGTTCTGGCATATTGACCAAAACACCAGCTGCTTTGGGAAACGTAACAACTGCTTTATTATCTTCTATAACAAGTGTGCCATCGTCTAAAAAGCAACAATTCAAATCCGTGTCATGTGAAACAGTAATATGTTTCAATGCACATCCACTAATTATTGCAAGAGTCAGGAATACAAATAACGTTTTCTTCATTAATAATAATTAATATATGGAATTCATATTTTCTCGATTCTTCATTACAAAACTATCTAAAACATAGCAAATCTTTGTTGATTCAGCAATATAATTCTTGACGATTATGTGAGCAAGTCGTTGCTGCTTGCATAGTGTGACTCTTTTTGGAACACTACCAACATGTCGAAAGATGGAATCTGATAAAGGGGTCTGTCCCTTTTTTTCAGTGGCGACTATTATACCCTTTTAGCAATACTATTTTTTCAACAATACCATTGTTAATTTTGGCTGCCCAATTTGAGTCATCGAGAATCATTACCTTTACATTTTTCAGCCAAGGATACTCATAGAGACTGTAACTGTTAGTTACTTTCACAAATTTTGAATTTGGAAAGTATTTCAAAGTATATTCTTTTGTTTTACCCAAGAATGACATTCTAAAATTAACATCCACATTGAAATACCTGAAAGGTTGAGAATAATAGGGGTTTAAGTGATTTTTCCAAAGAATGTAAGACAGGTCAGTGTGATGAGAGTTTGAAACAAAAGCAAAAGCGATAAGCACTATTAAAATAAGACAAAACGGAATAATAAGTTTCAGTTTTTTCATAATATTAACAATTAATATATGAAATCCATGTTTTTTCATTGTAAAGCACGGTAAATTTTTATTCATTTGTGAATCTATTTAATAATATATCTTCAACGTTTTGGCGTGAATCAATTACTGACAGGACATAAACATAATTATCTGAAATTCTATAAATAACTCTCCAAGGTTCTATTATTAGTTCTCGATATAATAAAACCCCATATTCCCGTAGCTCTGGAACGATTCTGCCTCGATTAGGAAAAGTAAAAAGCCCTGAAGATTTATCTTTAATTTTATGGAATATTTTTAGAGCATTATTAACGCTATCTTTTGCTATGTATTCAATAATTTGGTTTAAATCAACGTCGGCTACGTGTGACCATATTACTTTATACTCGTGCATCTATTTTTTCTTTCAATTTTTTCTCAATATTATCAAATACTTCACTTTGGGTTTTAACTTTTCCACTTTTAATATCTTTTTCTCCTTGAGATATTAATTTTAATAATCCTATTGCATTTCGCATATGTTCATAACTTTGCGGATCCTGCAATATAGCTCTAGGCTCGCCATTTTGCGTAATTATAACAGGTCTATGGGTATTATTAATTTGCTCTAATATATCTGCTGCCCTAGATTTAAGGTAAGTCACTGATTTTATATCTTTTGTTATATTCATATCTAATCACCTCCAGTCTTAATATGATACCATATTCTGTCCGTTCATCAAATAATTTTTTTGTATTTCATATTCAGTCAGCCGTTTGCTTTAACCTGCCCGCAAGCTGACCGCAGGCCGCCTTTATATCTTTGCCTTTGGACTCGCGCCGAGTTACCTTTATCCGACCCTGTATAAGCTTGTCCATAAATACATCTACATCTTTTTTAGAGGGAGGTTGGAATCCGAGACCAGGCACAGGACTGCAGGGTATTAAATTCACCTTTGCCTTCAACCTTCTAGCTATGGACTCAAGCTTGGACTCATCTTTTAAGG
>CAZMXO010000115.1:0-3713 GCA_964570265.1 uncultured bacterium | reverse complement strand
AACGAATTTACAATTGATAAAGAAGGATTTATATTGAGCAAAAGCAACATAAAAGTAATTAATTATTTAACCTTGCTGAAGTGTAATTGGGTTTCCCAGCCTGCTACTTTTATTTATAAATCGTCACTTGATTCAGTAGGAGGAATGAATCAAGAAGTAAAATATGCTTTTGATTTAGAGCTTTTGCTCCGAATTGCCCGGCTTTGTCCAATAAAATGTATCCCTGAACGATTAGCAGTTACCAGATGGCATGATAATACAATTACCTTCACCAAACGTTTAAAAATAGCTGATGAATTGGTGCGTATTTTTAAGGCAGCAATGACAGACTATCCTCTTAAACTAACTAAAAAAGAGAGATGGCAAATACTGCGCGGAGTTAACCATATAGCTGTAGAAGGCTATCTAATTCAGAAAAATTTTTTAGGTTCATTACGCTATGCTATGAGAGCATTATATTATACTTCCTCGTTAATGGAAAAGGTTAAGGGTTTTCTTTATTATGCTAGGTTTTATAAGCTTTATTTTGGCAAACTTTTTTCTAATGTACAAACCCCTTCCCATAAAAGAATTCTTGATAAAAATACGAATGAACCTATTCACTGGTCATGTTTTTTTAACAGCCTTGTAGAATCGCAGAAAGTTAAATTATAAAAAATGAGAATTCTATTAATTGATCCTCCGGGTTGGCAAAAGGGCGGAGTAAATTTGGGGCTAGGCTATCTTGCTGCTTCCCTATCTCAGGCTGGGCATAAAGTTAAAATAGCAGATTTAAACAACAACTTCTGCTGCGATCCAATTGATGATATTGTAAAAAGTTTTACTCCTGACATAATTGGCTATTCAGTAAAAACAGCAACAGCTAACTCTACGAATGAAATTTCTATTAGAATTAAGAAGCTTTTTCCAAAAGTACTCCAAATTGTAGGCGGACCTCATATCAGTATTTGTTATGAGGAATTTCTTAAAGCTAACCAACAAATTAAATTCGCATTCATAGGAGAGGGAGAACATTCTTTGGTTAACTTTTTAGACCTATGGAGTAAAAGAGTAAGTGTGGAAAAAGTCGAAGGCATTGCTTTCTACCAAAATGATAATTTGGTAGTGAATAAACCGAAGATTAATTCCGACCTTGATAGGTTGTCTTTTCCTAGACTTGATCTGATCGAAGATGTTGATTTTTCTCAGTTTCTTTATCCATTAGTAACAAGTAGAGGCTGTCCTTATGACTGTGTTTTCTGTTGTGTCGGCATAATTAGCAGTAAAAAGTGGCGATATCGAAGCCCAGAAAATGTTGTGAGTGAATTAAAAGATGCTAAAAAAAAGTATAAAATCAAGAAATTTGAAATACTTGATGATAATTTCACTTTGAATTTAAATAGAGCAAAAGAAATATGTCGTCTCTTGATTAAAAAAAAGATTGGTCTTTCATGGTGGTGCCATAATGGAATTCGAGCGGATAAAATTGATTCAGAACTGGCTCATTTAATGAAAAAAGCCGGTTGCACCAGTATAGCACTGGGAATCGAAACAGGAGATGACGAGATTTTTCGTAATATTGGTAAAGGAGAAACCTTACAGGATATTAAACGTGCAGCTAAATTAATAAAGAATGCTGGGATGAGACTAATCGGTTATTTTATCATTGGTCTGCCTGGTGATAATCTGTGTACTATAAGAAAAACTATTGAGTTTCAGAAAACCCTGGCTCTGGATTGGTTCGTTTATGGTGTCATGGTACCTTATCCAGGAACAAAAATGTGGGACTACGTTCGCAAAGAGGGTAAGATGTTATTAGACATTACGGATGTATCTCATTTTTCGGATGAATTAAAAATTCCTTTTGAAACTCCAGGTTTTACTGCTGCTGAAAGAAAGCAGGCGTATGACTTAACAAAAAATCAGGAAGAATTCTATAAACCAAAAATTAAGCAACTAATCATTAGTTACATAAGAAACGAACCTCCCGATTCTACTGGTGCTAAAAAAACCAATAGATTCTGCATTAGTGCTGTTATTCAAGCAGGCATCCGCCCTGGATTACTAGTCGTCGCCTGGAGCATGCTGGCTTTTATTCTCTTACTTGTTCATCTTAGGAAAATTTCAAATTTTTGTTTTAGGAGTAACCTGTAATTGAAAATTTTATTACATAATGAATTTGATTTTCCCGTGGGCGGAGTAGAAACATATTTTCATACTCTTTGTTCTGAACTGCAAAGGCAGGGGCATAATATCGTACGTTTATATACAAGAAGTGGTCGAAAATTATCCATTAGAGATGAAAATTGTGTCACTTACTATCTTCCCGATATTGGAAGATGGAATTTTTTCGATCTAGCTCGAGGATTAAAGTCAAAAGATGTCCAAAGAGACATTAGACGGCTTCGTTATATTCTTGATAAGGAAAAGCCAGATATTATTCACTTGCAAAATTGTAAGTTCCTATTTTTCTTTCAACTAGCTAAAGGTAATATTCCTATCATACAATCGGTTCAGGACTACAATTATACATGTCCCGGATTACTTAAACTTTTACCGAAAAGCAATGATATCTGCGCTTCTTCTATGGGCACAGCTTGTTTTCTAAAAAACAGATGCATTCCGATTACTTCGCCTCGTTGGATTCACCGCTTTGGTGTTTCCTATATTAATCGACAAATTTGTAGTGAATTTACAAAACTACTCGTTGCGTCTGAGAGCATGAAAAAGACATTGCTTCTAAACGGATTTGCGAAATCCAAAATAGTTCTCCTTCCTCTTTTTACTGAGTTAGAGACAGGAGAGGTAGACGAGAATAGCTATAATTCAAGAATAATTTTATATTCAGGCCGAACGGATAAGGAAAAAGGAATTCCTTTACTATTAAAAGCCCTTTCTTATCTTCAGGAAGATTTTTACTTAATTATTGATGGAAAAGGATTAGTTCTGGATTTAATAAAAAGGCAGGTTAAAGAGATGCAAATGGAAAGAAAAGTTGCTTTTTGTTGCTCAAAGTCTCGTGAAGAGATAAACCATAATTATAAAACCTGCTCCATGGTTATTGTACCGTCTATTTGGCCGGAACCTTTTGGGTTGTCCGGACTAGAGGCCATGGCTCATAGCAAGCCTGTTATCGCTTTTGATGTTGGGGGAATCCCAGAATGGTTATCTAACCAAAAGACAGGTTATTTAATTCCAGTGGGTGATACTAAGAAACTTGCTGAAAAAATTAATCTATTGCTTAAGAACCCTGATATAGCAAGACAACTCGGACAGGAAGGCAGAAAGAGAGTGATGACAAAATTTAATAAGCAAATTCACATAAACTCATTACTAAAAATATATCGTGATGTTATTGCTGCAAAGAATAAAGTAAAATGAAAATCGGAATAGATGCTAAATACATATACACAAACAAAGCAGGTACTGGAAGATACATAAACAATCTTCTCTCTCATGTAAAAAAAATAGATAATGTTAACTCGTATGTAGAATTACATCCTTCATCCCAAAGCGAAATAAAGAAAACTAATAATTTCCTTTCACGAATTACAAACGGATTTGGAGAATTTATCAGATGTCAGTTAATGCTGCCGTTGAGAACAAAATCATTAGGCATAGATATTTTGCACTCCCCTACTTTCATATCTCCAATTATTACTGGTTGCCCGGTTATTCTGACGATTTACGACTTAAACCACATACTATATCCTGAAACTTTTGAGCCGCTATAT
>CAZMXO010000114.1:0-3749 GCA_964570265.1 uncultured bacterium | reverse complement strand
TATGTATTGGTCTCTCTTGTATTAAAATCCGATTCAACAATGCATATGGTTGAGGGAATATACAAAGGAATGAGAAAGAGGTGTAAAAAGTATAATGTCGATATAATCGGAGGAGATACTACGCATGGAGATGTTAATGTTATCACCATAACTTTAATAGGTGAAACAGATAAAAAACATCTTTGTATGAGAAAAGACGCAAAGGCGGGAGACCTTGTATTTGTAACAGGACTTCTTGGCGCATCAACAGCAGGCTTGCATCTCTTCAGGAATGGAATAAAGGGCTTTAAAAAGATTAAAGCATGTCACACTACACCTCAATCAAGATTGGATGTATCATGCGAGATTGCAGGTTATGCCAATGCAATGGAGGATATAAGCGATGGACTTGCCTCTGAACTTAGAAATATCTCCGAGCAAAGTAAATGCGGAGCGATTATATATGCAGATAAAGTTCCTATAGACGAGCAAACTCATATGGCTGCTCAAACTTGTGGGGAAGATGCTTTAGATTTCGCCCTATACGGAGGGGAAGATTTTGAACTTGTTTATACTGTTTCAAAAGAGAGAAGCGAAAAAGCATACGGCTACTGCGTGGGAGAAATTACAAAAGGCAATGGTGTTTATCTTAAAGAAGATAACAAGTTAACAAAACTTGCAAAGTTCGGCTACGACCATTTCAAAAAGCAATAATTCCGATACTAATAACCGCCGGATATATAATCCTTCATGTGTTTGTTCTCTGTAACAGCATCATCTAAAAGCATCTTGACAATATCCCCAATAGAGACAATGCCCAGCAGCTTTTCATTATCCATTATAGGAATATGCCGAATCTTGTTATTAGTCATGCTTTTCATAATTACTTCAATTTTATCTTCTATTGTAGCAGTGATGAGTTTGGCTTTTGGCGTCATGATATCACTTACGAGCATATCGCACATTTGCCCCTTTGCATTAAACGCTGCACGCAATATATCTCTTTCAGAAATAATTCCATGAATATTATTATCTTTATCAATAACCATTAATACACCTACACGCTTTGTATTTAGTAACTTTATGCAATCACACAAATGTTTATCCGGCTGTATCTGAAAGACAACATCTCCTTTTTTTTGCAGTATAGATTTAATACTCATTTTAAACTCCTTTCCAAATATTTTACCTATTGTAAAACAAAAATTAAAAAAATAAAAGTCTAGTATGCCACTCCACGCTCCACGCTATTTAAAAATTAACACGAATATGCTATATTGATTAACTATGAATAAACAAAAATTTTATATAACGACACCGCTTTATTATGTTAACAGCCATCCGCATCTTGGGCATTCCTACAGCACAATAGTTGCTGATATTATCAATCGCTATAAAAAATTGTTTGGCTTTCAAACTTATTTCCTTACAGGTACTGACGAACACGGCCAAAAAATAGTTGAAGCGGCTAATAAAGATGGTAAATCTCCAAAAGAATTTGCTGACAAAATATCCGAAGAATTTAAACAGATGTGGCCTAAATTGGATATAGAATATTCTCAATTCATCAGAACAACAGCTGATTTCCATAAGAAGATTGTTCGGGATATTCTCCGGAAAGTCTATGAAAAGGGAGAAATGTATTTTGCGGAATATGAAGGATTATACTGTGTCGGATGCGAAAGATTTTTGAATGAGACAGAACTGGTTGACGACAATTGTCCTGAGCATGGGACAAAACCAACCTTAATCAAGGAAGGTAATTATTTCTTTAAGATGTCAAAGTATCAGGATTGGCTCATAGATTATATAAATAAGCACAATGACTTTATATTTCCTGAACAGTATAAGAAAGAAATATTGTCCTTTTTGAAGGAGCCATTGAAAGACTTGTGTATATCGCGTCCTAAGAACAGGTTGGACTGGGGAATTGAGCTGCCATTTGACAAAAAATATGTAACATACGTCTGGTTTGACGCTTTAATCAACTACATCTCCGCGTTGGACTATCCGGACGGAAACTTGTTTAAGAAGTACTGGGAATGCGCACATCATATTATTGGAAAGGATATTTTAAAGGCACATGCTGTGTACTGGCCCACAATGCTTAAGGCTATTGGATTAGAACCCATGCGAAAGTTAGTAGTTCACGGATACTGGAACAATAAAAGCATGAAAATGAGCAAGTCAATTGGGAATGTGGTTAACCCTTTGGAATTAATCAATATTTTTGGTGTTGACGGCCTTAGATTTCTGCTGATATCTGAGATGGTCCTTGGTAAGGATGCAGATTTCAGACTTGATTCATTCATAACAAGTTATAACGCACATCTGGCAAATAATTTTGGTAATTTAGTCAGCAGGGTTACTAATTTCACAATAAAGAATTTTGACAGCAGGGTGCCTGAACGCGGTAAGCTGACAGATATTGAACTTGTTCTTCAGAAAAAGATAATGGAAAAGGTGAATTGCATAAAAAATGCTCTTGATAGTTTTCGGATTCACGAAATTGCAAAAAACTTTTTGGAAATTTCAGCTCTTACAAATCAATATTTTGACAAAACCGAGCCATGGAAGATTGCAAAAGATGATGGACAAAGAGCTCGGCTGGGAAGCATCCTATACGTGTGCTGTGACATTATCAGAATTATGAATATTTTAATTTCTCCTGTAATGCCCAATATCTCTTTAAAACTTGCCAAATATCTGGGATATGATTCTGTAAAAACCGAGGAGCTAGATTTAAATCTATTACATCCAGGGCAATTAATGCATAAGCCGACTCCCCTATTCCCAAGGATAGAGCAATAATGTCTAATAAGAAAATAATGATTGTTGCAGGTGAGACATCAGGGGATTTGCATGGAAGTAATCTTGTAAGGAATATGAGAAAAATAGATCAGGGGCTTAAATTTATTGGTATGGGCGGACATAGAATGCAAAGCGCAGGCGTTGAAAACATATTCAATATCGATGACCTTGATATAGTTGGTGTAGGCGAGGTATTTAGAGGAATATTTAAAATAAAAAAACGGTTCAATAAATTATGTGAAATCATGGATAAGGAGCATCCTGAACTGGTTATTCTTATTGATTATCCGGGATTTAATTTGAGATTAGCTAAGCAGGCAAAGAAGAGGAATATTAAAGTTGCTTACTATATCAGCCCACAGCTATGGGCATGGGGAAAAGGTCGCATAAAAACAGTAAAAGCATGTGTAGATAAAATGATAGTTATTCTCCCTTTTGAGGAAGATTTCTATAAAGGATACAACGTGCCTGTAGAATTTGTCGGGCATCCATTACTTGACATAGTAAAAACATCCGGCGCAAGAGAAGAAATTTTGACAAGTTTGGATATAACAGGAAAACGTGTTGTTGGTTTATTACCGGGAAGCAGAAAACAGGAGATAATGAGAATATTGCCGGCATTAGTTCAGGCTGCAAAAATAATAAAGAACTCTCTTCCTGACGTGGAATTCGTGATGTTATGCGCAGAAAATATAGATGAGAAAGACATTGAACAAGTTCTTCGTAACCTGAATATCAATATTAAGATTATTAAAAACAGAACATATGATGGAATGAGCTGTTGTGACCTCTTAATCGGGGCATCAGGAACTGTAACACTTGAAGCAGCGCTTCTGAATGTGCCAATGATTGTTGTTTATAAAGCATCTCCTTTTACAAGTTTTTTATTTAAGACGTTTTTGCATGTTCCTCATATAGGCCTTGTGAACATACTAGCCGGCGAGAGAATAGTTCCTGAG
>CAZMXO010000113.1:0-3752 GCA_964570265.1 uncultured bacterium | reverse complement strand
GCTGGTATTCAACAGGCTCCTCAACTGTTATCAATTTTCTGTCCGGCTGATTTATCTTATTGAGAGCCGCATAAAGAGTTGTTGTTTTACCGCTGCCCGTTGGACCTGTGACAAGAATAATACCGTTAGGTGACGCAATTAGCGATTCAAACTTTTTCACATCTTCCTCTAGAAAACCCAGTTCACCCATTCCTAATAACAAACTGCTCTTACCAAGAATTCTTAATACCATACTTTCCCCATGCAGTGCAGGCAGGGTTGATACACGCAAGTCAACGTCCTTCCCCAACAATGATAATCTTATTTTACCATCCTGAGGAAGCCTCCTTTCTGCAATGTTCATACCAGACATAATCTTGATACGAGAGATCACAGCTTTCTCCATTCTCTTGGGAGGAGCAGGCACCTCCCGCAACACTCCATCCACACGATATCTCACTCTAAATTTCTCCTCTAAAGGCTCAATATGAATATCGCTTGCCCTGGAACGAAGTGCCTCTAGTATTAATAAACCAACTAATTTTATAACCGGCGCTTCATCAGAGAGTCCTGACACTTCTTCTTCTTCTTCTGTTTCACCACCAATAAAACTTACGTCTTGCTCACTTAACTCCTGAAGCATGTCATCAATTGTTTCTTCCCTAACCCCATAATGTTTTTCAATGGAACTTTCGATATCCTCTTCTGTAGCTAACACCCCTTCAATTTCACAATTTAGTATTATTTTTAGATTATCCAAGGCAAGAAGATTTAACGGACTGGCCATAGCAATTGTTAAAGTATTATTTTCAAATTTCAAAGGTATAATCTTATGCTTTCTTGCAACTGCTGAAGGAACTTTATCTATTAATTCCTGAGTAACACTATATTCCAAAACATTTATTGTCTCCAGTTCGAACTGTGAAGCTAACGCTTTATAAAGACCTTCACTATCTATGTATCCAAGTTTTATCAGTACATTCCCAAGTCTTTCCCCTGTGCGCCGCTGTTCTGTTAAGGCAGTTTCCAGCTTTTCTTTTGTAATTAAACCTATATCCTGAAGTATCTCTCCCAGAAATTTTCTTCTACCTTCTACCACTTCTGCTGCCTCCAAAATTAGTTATGCGGATTCTACATAAAGAAGAATGCAATGTCAAGAATGTTGTCAAGCACATTTAGAAATGTCCGCTTTTAAAACATTTAGAAATGTCCTATTTTGAAGAAGCTATAATACCCGATTTAATAGGAGGGTATTATGGCAAAAAGAGATATTATCATTTGTGTATTACAGAATGTGTACAGATAATTACCCTTTCAATTCCCCCATAATCCAGTACAATTTCAGGCTTGAAGAACGATCTGCACAAGGAAACAAGTTTCTTAATTTCTTCAACCTGCCCATATCCTATTTCCATAACGAGAAACCCATTTGGCTTTAATAATCCCTCTGCGCCTTTAATTAGTTTTGGATAAAAATCAATACCATTAACCCCGCCATCCAGCGCGATCCTAGGTTCGTATTGCTTTATATCAATAGGTAATTTATTGAAATCTGCCGAAGAAATATAAGGTGGGTTCGATATAATAAAATCAATCTTTCCATCAAGATTGAGACCATTAAGCGCCTCATAGAGGTCTCCGCAAAAAAATTTTATTGACTTTTCAACTTTGTTTTTTTTTGCATTTTTTCTGGAGATACTCAATGCATATTCTGAAATATCAGAAGCATATATCCTGACATTCCGATTTTTGGCAAGAGCAACCGCTATATTCCCGCAACCCGTTCCCATATCAATTGCTATCCATTCTTTATTTGGTTGAAGCGCCACCTTTTTTAACGTCGCTTCAACTAGTGTTTCAGTTTCAGGTCGAGGGATTAATACTTTTTCATTTACCTCAAAATCAATGGACATAAACTCTTTATGCCCTGTTAAATATGCAATTGGTACGTGTTTTGATCTTTCTAAAACAAGTTTTCTAAAAACGTCTAATGTGTGTGTGTTAAGAATGCTATCCCAATTAAGATATAAAAATATTCTTTCTTTGTTTAAGAGGTGTGACAATAAAACCTCTGCATCCAAACGTGGAGAGGGAATATTATGTTTTGCGAGATAATCCGTTGTACGATGAACTAGTTCTTTAATCTTCAAGCTTAAAACCCGCTGATAACTCGGCTTCTATTAACTCATCCATATCCCCTTGTATAAAAGCCTGAAGCTTATGAAAAGTAAAATTTATACGATGATCTGTAACTCGCGCTTGAGAAAAATTATATGTGCGAATCTTTTCGCTTCTATCTCCTGTGCCAACCTGACTTTTCCTATCCTGAGAAATCTGTTTGTGCTGATCATCCTTGGCTTTATGGAGCAGACGCGCCTTCAATACTCTCATCGCTTTAACTTTGTTTTTATGCTGAGATCTTTCGTCCTGACACTCAACAACTATGCCTGTGGGTATATGAGTTATTCTGACCGCTGAATCTGTTGTATTAACATGCTGACCCCCAGCTCCTGAGGCTCTATATGTATCAACCTTTAACTCTTGCGGATTTATTGTAATTTCAACATCTTCAGGTTCAGGAAGCACTGCTACTGTAACAGTGGATGTATGAATTCGACCGCTGGTTTCGGTAACTGGAACCCTTTGAACACGATGCGTTCCGCTTTCAAATCTTAATCTTCTATAAACATTTTTTCCCTTTACTGCAAAAATTACTTCCCTAAAACCTCCAGACTCTCTTAGATGCGATGATAAAATCTCGATTCCCCATCTTTTCTTTTCAGCATATTTGCTATACATACGAAATAGATCTTCGGCAAAAAGACTGGCTTCATCTCCACCGGCCCCGCCGCGTATTTCCATAATAATATTTTTGTTCCAATCGCGCGCCTCCGGATCCAATAATACTCGAAAATCATCCTCTATTTTCCCTTTTTTAGCTTCCAAATCCAATATCTCTAACTCAACTAGTTCTAGAAAATCTTTCTCTTCACCTGGATTTGATAGAATTTTTTTATGTTCTGATATGTCATTTAAAACTTTTTTATATTTTTCATATTCCTTTATTGTGTCCTTTATATCAGTGTATTCCTTAGCGTACTTCTGATATTGGACCCTATTAGATATAACCTGAGAGTCACTCATTAACTCAGTAAGTTCATCACCCCTTTTTTTTATACTGTCTAATTTATCTAATAACATAACAAATCAGGGCAGATACAAAACCTGCCCCCCCACATTTCTTGATTTCCACATTGTAGGGGCGGGACTTGCCTCCGCCCATTCCTAGTTTAGAGATTATATTTTTTCTTAAACCTGTCAACTCTTCCTGCACTATCAATAAACTTCTGTTTACCTGTATAAAAAGGATGACACTTTGAACAAATTTCCACTCTTATATTTTTTTTTGTGGAATGTATATGTATAACTTCTCCACAGGCACACGTAACAGTAGTCTCATAATATTCAGGATGAATACCTTTTTTCATAATGCTTTTTCCTTATTCTGTTTTAAATGAAAACGATAATAACATATACTTTGTATCGCTTCAATTACTTATTGACTGAAATTATAAAAATAGCTATTATAACCCCGTTAATACGGCGGCATAGCCAAGTGGTAAGGCAGAGGTCTGCAAAACCTCTATTCAGCGGTTCGAGTCCGCTTGCCGCCTCTAAATATTACTGCCGGAGTGGCGAAATTGGCAGACGCAAGGGACTTAAAATCCCTCGAACTTTTAGTTCATGCCGGTTCAAGTCCGGCCTCCGGCACT
>CAZMXO010000112.1:0-3760 GCA_964570265.1 uncultured bacterium | reverse complement strand
TACCAGTCTTTCCTTCCAGTTCCAGTCTTGCTTTTTTGGCAATACCACCGCCTTTTTTGCCTGCAACTTTGTTCTCTTCCATCCCGGTTGCTGTCATTGTTTCGGCTATCTGTCGAGTGGAGAGTTCGGCCAACGCTGTAAAAATAAGTTCTGCTTCGCTCATGTGGTCGCGCAGGTTCTGGGTCTTTAAGCCTTTAATGTTCTTGTGCTCTTTTACCGTTAGGTTCGTCCATTCCTGATGAATGATACTGGTCAGTATAGCGTATTCTTTCTCTTTTTTGATGTCATGATCTTTCCAATAGTCAGTGAGCTTGTTGCGGGTTTCCTGACCCATCATCCGCTGTTGAATCCATTTTTTACTGCGTCCGTACTTTTGCCAAGTTTCCCTAGCTCTATCAAGTGATCTTGCAGGATCTGCCATATCCTGCATTCGTTCGTAACCGACTTTGGCAAGCCAGAGCTTGATTGGCTCCGCCTTTGGACTTGGTACAGACTGAATGAGACGGAGAAGAGTTTCTGGACTTGCAACATCTGTTAAGTATTTTTTCCCGTCTGAGGCTTTTAATCTCAGTTGGTCACATTTTGTGACGACCTCGCTTCCTTCCTCCTTTAGTCTGTTTTTTAAAGTCGTCCAATAACTTTGTGCTTTTTTATGTTCCGTTTGTTCTGTCAAAGCTGCAATAATATCCACAACCGAGAAAAGCCATATTTCTGTTTCTTCATTATAAAATCTACGGATTTTAAAATTATCAAAGACAGCTAAAGTGTCATTCATAGTATCTTACCTTTCTTCCCAATCCTATTTTCCGTTCCATGCAAAAGTCTTTCTATATTGCCTTTGTGTCTTATAACAACAAACGCGGCTGCAATTATTCCAAAAACAAGATTCCAAACCCTGAAATTAAAAACACCTATGAAAATAGGCAGACTTATTGCGGCTATCATGGAGGACAGTGAGACATATCGTGTAAGTAAAGCGCATATTCCCCATACTGCAGCGCATAACAATATAGCTATTGGTGATATGGCGAGAAATACACCCGCGCTTGTTGCAACTCCTTTGCCGCCCTTAAAATCCAAAAATACAGTCCAATTATGACCGACTATTGCACTTATACCTGCTATTATTTGAAACAAATTGTAAAATTGGGCTGGATGACCTCTATGGAAAAATGATGCTATTATACCTGCGCAAATCAGCCCTTTGGCAATATCAATAATCAACGTTATGATTCCCGGGATAACTCCAAGCACTCTAAACGCATTCGCTGCTCCTACATTCCCGCTTCCAAACTCTCTAATATCAATTTTTTTTATTAATTTACCAATTATAAAACCTGTTGGAATTGCACCTAAAAGATAACTCACTGCGATCATTGCCATGATTTTCAATATAATCGTCATTTCGTTTCTCTTATTTTAAATCTTATTGAAACACCTTTAAATCCAAAATTACTATACAGATTATTTTTCAGATAGTTTAGATAGTCTTCCATCATCAACTTTCTATTGTTAACAAATAATGCAAATGTAGGCGGACGGGTTGACACTTGAGTTATATATTTTATCTTCAATTGCTTACTGGATGTAGAAGAAAATGGTCTGCGTTTTTTAGCATCTTCCAACATTTTGTTAAGCACGGCAGTATTTATGCGTTCTGTATAACATTTATACACATCAAACGTTAGGTCCATTATCGAGAATATTTTTTGTTTTTTCAACGCAGATATAAAAACTACAGGCGCAAAATTAAGAAACTTTAAGTTAGCCCTAAACTGCTTGAGCCATGTTTCCTTATCAATATTTAGTTCTTTTGATAAATCAGCTTTATTAATTGCTATTATTAAGCCCTTTCCCTGTTCGCAGACAAAAGCGGCTATTTTTTTGTCCTCCCGCGTTGGTCCCTTGGTTATATCCATAATTAGAACAGCTATATCGGACAGTTCTATAGCTTTTTGCGATCTTATTACGCTATATCTTTCAATATCTGTTTTTAGTTTAGTTCTCGCTCTAATGCCTGCTGTGTCAACTAATACAAAACTTGTATTTTTGTACTCTAAAAAGCTGTCTACAGCATCTCTTGTTGTGCCCGGTTTGTCATCTACTACAAGTCTCTTATCGTCGAGTATTGCGTTTATATAGGAAGATTTTCCAACATTTGGACCGCCAACAATAGCTATCCTTATCTCATCAGATGACGTTGCATTTTCACTATCAGAAAAACCCTCTGTTATCTTATCTAATAAAGTATTAATATTTAAACCGTGAGATGCTGAAACTGGTAAAAGTTCATCAGTTCCAAACTGATAGAAATCATAAACATCATTAATTTTTGCTTCAGTATCTACTTTATTAACGGCTATAATATATTTTTTATCCGCTCTGCGAATCTTATCTACAATCTCTTTATCTGCTGGAAGAACACCCGTTTTAGCATCAACCATAAAAATTATAAAATCTGCCTGAACAATAGCTATGTCAACCTGTGATCTAACCTGCGCAATTATATTATCCTGACTCTCGAAATTCAGCCCTCCGGTATCTATAATCTCAAAACTCTTTTCTCCCCATATACAAGTTCCATAGATTCTGTCACGTGTCAGACCGGAAAAAGAGTCTACTATGCTTTTTCTTTCTCCGATTATCCGATTGAAAAGCGTTGATTTACCAACATTGGGACGACCTAGAATTGCAACAATGGGGTTATGGTTTTCTGTTACCACTTAATAGTTTCACTCCGTATATAATATAATTAATTCCTGATATCACCGTAAACCCAACTGTTATCCATACAATAAAAAACATTGAAGGAACGCTTATATTTAACAAAGCGTAAATAATCATAAAAACTTGCAAAAAAGTAGTGCATTTGCTGATTTTTGAAGGCTTGGGCTCAAGACTTCCTAAAGCAACGCAAAGTATAAAAAACCCGGATATAATAACTATATCGCGTACAATGACTATAATGGTAAGAAAAGCAGGAATGCTCTTATCCATCGTTAGCATTATAAAAGCTGTTATAAGAAGTATCTTATCCGCTATTGGATCAACGTGCTTACCGAATTTAGACACCATATCTCTTTTACGGGCAATCCATCCATCTATAGCATCTGTTATACTGGCAATTAAAAATATACCCAGCGCTATGAGTCTGCTTTCCGGTGTTCCCCTGTATAGGAAAACGGCAAAAACAGGCACTAGTAATATTCTAAAAATAGTTAAAAAGTTTGCTGTGCTCACAAATAAAATCTTTATAAAACAGAAATTTAGATTACTGAACCTTTGTACCGCATTTCGGACAAAACTTAGTTCCCGGCTTGAGAGATGTGCCACATTTAGAACATGTTATGCCCTGAAGTTTCTTCCCGCATTCAGGACAAAATACAGCCCCAGGAGATACCTCTGCGCCACAGTATGGACACTCTTCAAGAGCAGCCTGTGGAATTGCTGCGCCGCAACCCGGACAGAATTTTGTTCCTTCCTTGACCTTTGTTCCGCATTTAGGACAACTGACAATCACAGTACCGGCATCCAGCAAATTCTGACAATGTGCCTGAACTTTTAACACAATATCATCAATTGCTTTTTGCGTTGCCTCTCCCATAGGCGTCTTCTTGAAACCGCCAAAACTTACTCCAAGACTTTTTGCGCCGGGTAAAGGTATGGCAGCTCCTAGCTTTAAACCCCTTCTTTTTGCTTCTCCACTAAACCTGAGTGTCTGCATCTCTGAAGTCTCAGCATTTACAATCTTTATTATTCC
>CAZMXO010000111.1:0-3772 GCA_964570265.1 uncultured bacterium | reverse complement strand
GCTTTTTATATTCTTCAAGTTTATTCTACAGTTCACAAGCGCGGAGTGTAAAAAGCGAAAAAACAGGTTTTCATGAAGCGATTATAATGAGTGGAAGTTTATTTGGAACACTTCTGGGCGGAATTATAGCAAAAACATTTTCTGCATCCGGAGCATATTCTATGTGCATAATTTTTATGACCATTTGCATTGTTATCCAGTTTACCGTTCGTTTTAGATATAAAACAAGGGAGGTATTATGAATAAACCTTTTTTAATCGGAGTAGACCTTGGTGGAACAAATCTAAAAACAGCCTTGTTAGACTTAGACGGCAAAATCTTAGAGAAAATTGTAGTAAATACAGGAAAGGGCAAAGACATCGTATTGAAACAAATTGTTGATGTTATTGAAAACCTTCTAAATAAGACAGGAAAAAAGAAATCGGAAATAACGGGTATTGGCATAGGAACTCCAGGGCTTGTAGACAGTGAAAAAGGAATAATACGCGGGTTAACAAATATCAAAGGGTTTGAGAATGTACATATGAAAGAATACGTTGAGTCCACTTTAGATATTCCAACATCTGTTGATAATGATGTCAATGTCATGGCATACGGCGAGTTAAAGTGCGGCGCAGGGAAAAATGCAATAAATATTGTATGTCTGACTCTTGGCACAGGTGTTGGTGGAGGAATAATAATAGATGGAAAGATCTATCGCGGAAGCTCGCTTAGCGCAGGGGAAATCGGACACATACCAGTAAATGTTGATGGCCCGAAATGCATATGCGGCGGAAGAGCATGCCTTGAAAGCTATATCGGCAGAGATAGAATCATAAAAAGAACCGTTGAAAAGCTCACACATGAAAAAGAAAGTATAATTCCAAAACTGGTTGGAGGAGATTTGAAGAAAGTAACGCCCAAGGTTGTTTATGAAGCTGCTGCAATGGGAGACATGCTCGCGATTGAAATATGGAAAGAAACTGCTCAATATCTGGCAACTGCGCTTGCCGGTATTATAAACGTTCTAAATCCTGAGCTAATAGTAATTGGCGGCGGAGTAGCTAATGCTGGCAAATATCTTTTTGACCCGCTTAGAAATATGACCAAAGAACGAATTTTTCCGTTTCTTGCAGAAAAGATTCAAATCGTTCACGCTCAGCTTGGAGAAGAGGCAGGTATAATAGGCTCAGCAATGATGGCAAAAGACAGTATTATTGCCAGCTCAAAAAGTTTTTAAAAATTCTACAGCTTTTTTCACATCTTCTACGCGGTCATTTCCAGATTCTCTCTCAATTGTAAGGTATCCGTCATATCCTATCTCATCAAGAGCTTTGAGATAATATTCAAAAACAACCCCTCCTTCGCCAAGAGGAAGTTCTATGTATTTGCCTTTACCAAGACATACACCGTCCTTTGCATGAGTGTGGCAGATATAATCTCTAAGAATTTCTACTCCTCCTATGTGGTCAAACGGACCGCACATTACAAGATTTGCAGGGTCATAATTCACACCAATTCCTTTACTTGAAACCCTATTCAGAAATATTTTAAGTTCTGCTGGGTCTTCAGGTCCTGTTTCAGTTGCTAGGATAACACTCCTTTCTTCGGCATATCTTCCAAGCTCAACAGTTGTCCTGAATGTCTCCTGATAAACTTGATGGCTCTCATCCTGTGGGAACTTACCTATATGCATTGTTACAACATTTGTTTCCAAATCACATGCTAAATCAATGCATTTTTTTATCCTAGGGATATTGATCTTGTTGAATTCAGCATCTGTAAATCCTTTAATCCAATCAAAATCAGCACAAAGCGCTGTGATTTCCAGCCCCAAATCAGTTATAAACTTCTTAAGCTCTTTTCTTTTTTCTTTTGCAAAATTATCAGGATAGAGTTCTCCATTAGTTACATAAAACTGACACCCGTCTGCTCCAATCTCTTTTGCTTTTTTTATACCGTCCAAGACGCCAAGCTTCAAACTATCAACAATCACACCAATCTTTCTTTTAGCCATTATTATTCTCCTATGTTTCCGCTTTTAGAAAAGTTATTGAGAGAAGAAAAATCTTCATTTGTTTATAAGACTTGCAAAATAACCGGCGCCGAAGCCGTTATCTATATTTACGACAACAACCCCTTCAGCACAGCTATTGAGCATTGTAAGAAGAGGTGTAATACCAGAAAAACTAGCACCATATCCAACACTTGTCGGTACCCCAATAACAGGTTTTGGAGTAATACCACCTACGACGCTGGCAAGAGCTCCATCCATTCCGGCAGCTACAATAATAACATTCGCAGACTGGATTTCATCCAGATTCTTAAACAGCCTGTGTATTCCAGCAACTCCAACGTCATAGATCCTTTTAACCTTATTTCCAAGAAATTCTGCAGTAACTGAGGCTTCCTCTGCAATAGGGATATCAGCAGTACCAGCTGTAAGTATAAGAATATTCTTATTTGTTGTTTTTTTAGGAAATTTACCGACTGTAATTATGGATGCTTCTTTATGAAAGGATGCTTTACTCCATTTTGATTTTATTGCTTTAAAAATCTCTGGATTCGCCTTTGTAACAAGGAGTTTATTACTACTCTCTAAAATAACCTGCGCAATTGCTACTATTTGAAAGACAGTTTTACCTCTGCAGAAAATAACCTCGCCTGTTCCCACACGAATATCTCTATCGGTGTCTACTTTAGCAAAACCAAGTTCATGATATGGCAAAGTGCGAAGTTTCTCTATGAATTTCTTATTCATTCTCCTGCTTCTTTTGCTTCTTCTGCTTTCTTTTCTCCTTTAATGAAAGTTTAGCCTCTTTTTTATCACTCTTTTGTCCTTTATCCTTTTCATGTGCCATTTTTATCACCTCCTTTTTGTAGTACGCCTGAAGGGATTCGAACCCCCGACCTACAGATCCGGAATCTGTCGTTCTATCCAGCTGAACTACAGGCGCATAAGTCTTTCTATCTCATAATTTCTTAAATTTCTATATCTTCCGGGCTGTAGACTTCCAAGTTTAAGTCCATTTATAGAAGTTCTCTTAATATGATAAACATTATATCCCAATTGAAAGAACATACGTTTTATTTCTCTTTTCCTGCCTTCGAACAACGTTAGCTTTACATGCGAGATCTGCCTGGAAGTCTTTAATATTTCCGCTTTTGCGGGTTGCGTTCTTCTTCCGTCTACATAAATACCTGAAAAAATCTTCGCAACATGTTTTGATTCTATAGCTCCTTTGATCTTCACAATATATGTTTTTGGAACATGATATTTCGGATGCGTTAGTTTATATGCAAAATCACCGTCATTTGTCAGGATTATCAATCCCTCTACATCCCAGTCAAGCCTACCAACTGTATAAAGCCTCGCAGGTATATCCTTAACAATATCTACCGTCTTTCGCCTTCCTTTTTCATCATTGTTGGTACAAATATATCCCTTTGGCTTATTTACCATAACATAGAATTTTTTCTCCGGTTTAAGAGATTTTTCCTTATAAGTAATTCTGTCCTTTTCCGGATCAACCCTTAGACCTGAGCTTGTAACAACCTGATTATTTACCTTTACAAGCCCTTCGTCAATTAGTTCATCACATGCCCTTCTTGACGCAACACCAGCGTCTGCAAGAACCTTCTGTAATCTAATTTTCATAATATCAGTAAACTAGCACACCACTGATAGTGCTGTCAAGAAAGGGAACATTGTTTTTAATAAGATTTTTTGGTATAAAGTTTGTAACAGTTTAGCTACCAAAAGTAGTGAGAGAAATTAGATGAGAAAACCAGC
>CAZMXO010000110.1:0-3792 GCA_964570265.1 uncultured bacterium | reverse complement strand
ATTCTTCCTGAATAAATTCCATGAAATAGCGCGCCAGATCAACCATGCAGGTATCCTCATCCATTACAATCAAACCGCCTGAACCCATAATGGCACCAAGTTCCTGTAATGACTCATAATCAACAGGTACGTTTAGGTGTTGAACAGGAATGCATCCGCCGGAAGGACCTCCAATCTGCACTGCTTTTAATTTTTTATTATTCGGAATACCTCCTCCGATATCATAGATAATTGTTCCCAACGGCATTCCAATAGGTATTTCAATAAGACCTGTATTATTTATATCCCCTGCCAGAGCAAAAACTTTTGTTCCTCTGCTTTTTTCGGTCCCAACAGAAGCAAAATCATCAGCCCCTTGTAAAATTATATAAGGAATATTGGCAAATGTTTCCACATTATTTAACACTGTTGGACAATCAAACAGTCCCTTTTGGGCAGGAAAGGGTGGTTTGGGACGCGGTTCTCCTCTCATGCCTTCTATGGAACGCATAAGCGCGGTTTCTTCTCCGCACACAAAAGCGCCGGCTCCCATCCTGATCTCTATATCAAAATTAAAGCCTGTTCCAAGAATGTTTTTTCCAAGAAGATCGTTCTTTCTTGCCTGTTCAATGGCAAGCGATAATCTTTCTACTGCCAGTGGATATTCTGCGCGAACATATACATATCCCTGGTCCGCACCAATAGCATAACCGCATATCATCATGGCTTCCATGACACTGTGAGGGTCTCCCTCCAGAATACTTCTATCCATGAAAGCGCCGGGATCGCCTTCATCAGCATTACATAATACATACTTCTGTTTTCCTTCGGATGCAGCAGTAAACTCCCACTTTAAACCTGTTGGGAATCCGGCTCCTCCACGTCCTCTGAGACCCGATCTTTTGACTTCTTCTATTACTTTAGAGGGGGACATTTTTGTCAGTGCTTTTCCCAGAGCCATGTATCCGTAAGCAGCGATATATTCTTCAATATCAAGCGGGTTGATAATCCCGCAATTCCTGAGAGCTATTTTTTTCTGAAGCTTGAAGAAATCAATGTCATTAAACATTTCCACCATTTCTTCAGTCTTTGGCTTTTTGTAGAAAAGACGTTTAACCACTCTTCCTTTTAGTAAATGCTCCCGGACAATTTCTTCCGCATCTTCAGGTTTGACTTTCTGATAAAATACCCCGTCAGGATAAATAATCATAATCGGACCTAGTTCACAAGTTCCCATGCATCCGGTAGTAATAACATCAACTTCATTTTGGATACCAACTTCGTTTATTGCTTTTTCCATTGCTTCTTTAAGACTTTCAGCACCAGAAGAAATACAGGCACCGCCATAACAAAGAAGAATATGTGTTCTAAGATTGTACATAATAATATTTCCTATCTCATTTGTATTGTTCAATTATTGCATCCAATTTCTTAGCAGATATCCGACCGTGAACATCTTTATTAATCATAATGACAGGAGCTAATCCGCAGGCTCCTAGACATCTTTGCACTCCAAGAGAAAACCTTTTATCTTCAGTAGTTTCGCCTATCTTTATACCAAGTTTTTTCTCAAGCGCTTCCAATATTTTTTTTGCGCCTCTGACATAACAAGCAGTACCCAAACATACGGTGATAGTGTTCCTTCCTGTAGGAAAAAGCTTAAAATAGGAATAAAAAGTAACCACTCCGACGACTATACTTACCGCAATACCCATTTCCCTGGCTACAAAACTTTGCACCTCCGGGGAAAGATATCCAAAGATCGCTTGAGCCATGTGGAGAACAGGAATTAAATATCCTTTTTTATGCCTGTTCCCATCAATGAACTCTTTAAGCTGGTCGTACTTCTGTTTATCGGTAACTTTTTTTTCTTTACAAAGACATTCCATAATTATTTCCCCTGTGAGAAAAGATATTTTTCTACAATCTGACCATTTAGAATATGCTTCTCAAATATTTCTTTCGCAGCCTTTAAGTCAACCTTTCCATATACAACCGGTTCCTTATCTTCTGCATAAATCTGGATCATAGGTTCCTGCTCACAAAATCCTGCACATCCGGAAGTCGTGATTATAACATCGTCTCTATCGCTTTTTTCAATAAGGTCTGCCAGAGTATTCATCGTTTGCCTTGCTCCTGCAGCAATACCACAGGTTGCCATGCAAACAACAATTCTAACTTTATGTTTTCCAGACCGCATCTGAAGATTTTTCTTTACCTTATCCCTTATCTGCTTTAACTCTTCTAAGTTTTTCATAACTCTCCTTTATGTAAGATTAAAAATCACCGAATTGTGTATTAATACCAATTCTTTTAAGTTCTTTGTCGATGGATTTATAAACGAAATCCTGTATTTCTTTATGCTGTATATCAGAACATCCCACAACCTCTCTAATCTCTTTTGTATTGAGAACCTGTTCATTTTTTTTCTGCCTTTCTATTAAAACCTCAAAATCGACATTCGGCCAGTAACGCAAAGCATCAACAAAAACCTTTGCCAAATTACCAAATGGCTTAGCATCAATATGAGAAATATTCGTCTCGAATTCCAGAAATGTGCCTTTACCTTCTAATTTAGAAATCCTGAGAAATCCGTCTGTAGTTTCTGCTGTTTTCTTTAAAAGCGGAAGTCCTAATCCAACCTTTCGTTCTTTTCGGGAAGTTACAAAAGGATCTGTTACGTCTTCGCTCTTAATACCTCTTCCGTTATCTTTTATCTTACAAGAAAATCGTTTATTGCAAAATCCCAATATAACTTTAATTTCCGTCGCATCGGATGTCACTGAGTTCTCCAAAACGTCAAATAAATGATCCGCTAAATCTTTCATTGTTTGTTTTTCTCGAAAAAATCTTTTAGAGATGTAAAATCTCTAATCTCATCATTGATATCTTCCATAAAAAAAAGTCCTATGTCATCGATAGCATGACTATCAGAACCCGATAATACAGGAAACCCATCCTGAGTATCAGATAGACTATAATTTTCTTTTCTCCATTTAAATTTGGAGATTTCCACTGCGTCAAAATTTGCATCAGGATCTAAAAACCCCAATTGGCTGAGCATGCTGAACCTGTTTTTGTCAATATGCGCAGGGACCACCAGTCCGCCAAGCTCATGAATAAGGGCAACAAGTTTATCTAATCCAATATCCAGAGCCGTCTGCCTTAATTTGTTATCAAGCTCAACAATCTCTCCGTTTAAATCATAACGCACCTGATATCCAAAAATTTTCGGATTATTGCTTTCTTTTGGCAGACAACCATCTATTTTATTCCCTAATCTTAATAAACTTTCTACATCCGGGAAATATGCCAGAAGATGCACTTCTTCTCTGCTTGTCAACTCAACACCGGGAATAACCGCAACCTGTTCTTCTTTGCTTAACCGACAGGTCATTATCGAGTGTTGAACAGTATTATGGTCAGTTACGGAAACAACATCTAAATTTCTTTTTAATGCCATATCTAAAATCATCCTCGGTGACATTCCATCATCACAACAAGCTGAAAGCGCAGAATGAATATGTAAATCAATCCGTTTCAGTTTTTAACCTCCAGTATGCCGTATATTTCTCCACAAATCGTAAAGGAATCCTTTTCCGTCCTCAGTAAATTAATCTTCTCTTCTTTGGCTTTTTCAATTACTTCAGGTTCAACTTGAACATTGTTGGTAAATATTATTGCCTGAATATCCTTAATGAGAGCGACTGCAATACTGTTTTTATGAGCCTGTATAGTGATCCAAATACAGTTTTGAGCAGCATGAGCCATAACATTAGACATTAAATCGCTGCAATATCCTGTCTCAATTTC
>CAZMXO010000109.1:0-3858 GCA_964570265.1 uncultured bacterium | reverse complement strand
CAATTGATATTGATGGAGTAAGGATTTTATTTAAAGATGGCTGGGGACTGGTAAGGGCATCCAATACACAGCCGTTGTTGGTATTAAGGTTTGAAGCTAAAACTCAAGAAAGGCTTAAAGAGATAAAAAAAATAGTGCATGAAAAACTGGATGAGTTTCCGTCAATAGACAAAAATTGGTAAAGAGAGATAACGATGAATGTATATGATGCAATTATTAAGAGACGTTCTGTCAGACGATTTAAGCAAAAACCTATTTCTTCGGAAATGTTGAAAAGATTAGTTAATGCTGGCCGTCTTGCTCCATCAGGCGCAAATCTTCAGCCGTGCGAGTATGTGATTGTTCAGAATGAAGAACTAGTTAATAAGACTTTTTCTACACTTAAATGGGCAGGATATATTGCGCCTGACGGAGATCCAAGAGAAGGAGAACAACCTATAGCCTATATTGTTGTTCTTCTCAATAGAGAGAAGAGAGCAACCGGTGGAGAACGCGATGCAGCTGCTACTATAGAGAATATTATTCTGGCTGCGCTGGAAGAAGGTATTGGTTCTTGCTGGCTTGGCTCAATTGACAGAACCAGTTTAAGAAAAATATTAAATATACCGGGTAAATGCGAGATAGACTCTGTACTTGCTCTCGGATATCCCAATGGAAACCCAAAAGCTGTAGAGATGAAGGATTCCATTAAGTATTGGAAGGACGGGGAAGGAGTACTAAACGTCCCAAAAAGAAGTCTTAATGATGTATGTTTCTTAGATGAGTATGGGGAGGGAATTAAGTGATAGGGATTGGGAATTAAGAGAATAGTGAAAGTATCTAACCCGCAATACAAAAATAAAGCATGGTATGCATTGCGCAGGACGCTTCCTCTATGGAGTTGGGAAAAGAATCTTGAGGAATTGGAGAAATACTGTCCTAAATGCGGAATAGACGAGGTTATTGTTAAGGTTGATACTGAAGAGTTCTCGCACGGAATTCCGACGATTGAGTGGCTGAAAGAATATCAGCCTATTTTATTTGAAATTAAACATGCCTTGGATGAGATGGGAGTTGTTTTTTCCATCAATCCTTGGGTAACGCATGTACCTGGGGACAGGGGACGCAATGTGAAAGATAAGTTTCTCGAAATGGGTTTTATGGTCGGACACGACGGAACTCAATGCGCTGACTGCGCCTGCCCGCTTTCCTTCGTATGGCGTGAACATACTGCATCTCTCTGGAAAATATACGCCGAAACAAAACCTGATACCATCTGGGTGGAGGATGATATCAGAACATTTAATCATTTTCCTGTAAAATTCGGGTGTTTCTGCCAGAAACATCTCAAACGATTTTCCCTAAGAGTCGATAGAAATGTTTCAAGGGAAGAACTGGTGAACTTAATTCTAAAGCCCGGCGAACCTCATCCATACCGGCGTGAATGGCTTGACATGCAAGGAGAAATAATGGTAGAGGTGGCTGGAATTCTTTCCAAGTCCGTACATGACGTGTTACCTGAAATAAAAGTAGGACTGATGTCAAGCGGACCAGACAACCATTGTCTGGAAGGCAGAAAATGGCATTCATTTATATACGCTTTCTCCGGGAATAATGTTCCAGTCAGCCGTCCACCATTGGGTAACTATTCGGAAAATCATCTTAAAGGGTTGTGCTATACCGCCAATTCTTTGCGTCGTACTCGCTATGTTCTTCCCCTGAAAACAATTGAAATGGTGGAAGTTGAAAATTACCCCTTTTCTCAATATAATAAATCAAACATGTTCACGTTTCTTCAGTCCGCGGTCTGTTTTTCAATGGGCGCTCACGGGCTGACAATGAATCTTTTTGATCACTGTGGCACGCCAATGATCGAGGAAATATCGATTTTACAATCTCTTAAGAAGAATAAGAAATATTTAAAGGCGTTATCAGACAAATGCGTGCCGGCCGGAAAATTCAAAGGAATCAGAATACTGCATCATGACCAATGTTCATATAAAAAATATTTGAACGAAAACGCCAATTATCTAGATTTGAGAGAGGAAAGTTTTGGTTGGGAAAATCCATTGCAGGCTTTGGGATTCGGTACGACGTATGACAAATCAAATCTTATAGCGTTGTCCGGTCAGAGCGTTCGATGTCTTGAACATGACGAAATAATCGAAATTCTTTCAGGAGGAGTCCTGTGTGATCTGAACGCTATTTCCTCTTTACTTTCCATGGGATATGGAGAATATCTTGGAGTGGATTTAAAGAAGTCTTTCAAGAAAGAGGATGCACCCATCGCTGCCGAACATTTTTTCAATCCTGATTTCAAAGGTGAAAAAGATCGGTATTTCGCTTTGACGATATATCCGGGTGAGACTCAGGTCGGAGAATTGCATCCTTTGCCTGGAGCAATTGAGGTTTCTGAAATTGTTAATCCAGACACTGCAAGGTTGTTTCCGGGGCTAACTCTGTTTGAAAACTCTTTAGGCGGTCGTATAGCGGTTTATCCATTTGATATGAATTTGGCTGGGGATAAATTTCCAAGACCAGCCAGACAAATCCAGATGATTAATATTCTTAAATGGCTTTCTCGGGATAAAATCCCGCTTCTGGTAACAGGAGGACACAATACCCTCCCCTTTAGAATGGATTATGATGACAGAATCATAGTCGGCTTGTTTTGCCTATCCCTTGATTCGTGGGATAACTCTGAGTTGATTGTTGCTATTGACAATCACCGGATCAAAAACGTCATGAAACTCAATGAAGCAGGAGAATGGCGGATATTCAACTCGTTCAACCATAGGGAGAAAAAGTTGATTATTAGTTATAAAGAAGAAATGACATACAAAAAACCGTTAATTTTCGAATTGAAACTGAAAAGCAAAAAGAAAAAAACACATGGTTAATAGGTACATTAATGAGAAGAGAGCAACCGGTGGAGAACGCGATGCAGCTGCTACTATAGAGAATATTATTCTGGCTGCGCTGGAAGAAGGTATTGGTTCTTGCTGGCTTGGCTCAATTGACAGAACCAGTTTAAGAAAAATATTAAATATACCGGGTAAATGCGAGATAGACTCTGTACTTGCTCTCGGATATCCCAATGGAAACCCAAAAGCTGTAGAGATGAAGGATTCCATTAAGTATTGGAAGGACGGGGAAGGAGTACTAAACGTCCCAAAAAGAAGTCTTGAAGATGTATGTTTCTTTGATAAGTATGGGAAAGGAATATAGTCTTACTGTCTTTTAAAATATCCCGGCGGTACGTTCAAATATTTGTGAAATATCCGGGAGAAATGGTATTCATTAACAAATCCAACCTTTGAAGCAATAGCCTTTAATGGAAGATCGCTTGTCAGTATTAATTCCTTAGCGATCTCAACACGGACGATTCTCAAGTCTTCCATGGGTGTCCGTCCTGTCAGACTTTTATATTTTCTCAGGAAATGATATTTGCTCATCCCAACATGCCTTGCCAAATCTTCCAGCCTCAGGGTCTCTTCTATGTGCTCTCGCATAATATTCCGTACCATTCGAATAAGTGCATGCTCATGCTCTTTATATTTAGAAATTCCTAAGAATTCAGCTAGTATCAATTTAAAGATTGCGTCCTGAAGTAAGGAGCTGTAAGGAGAAGGAAGTTTTTTTTCTTCATAAGAGCCACCTTGAAAGAAGACGAATTCTTCCATTTGTATCATAGACTAGAAAAGGAAATTTTTTCACCTCTCCTTCCCATGCAAAAAAAATACTTTCCACTGGGTCATTATGGTCGGATCGTTCTTCGTGAGAAAGACTTATTGGATAAAAAAATAGCAATTGCAGACATTTACGTTATAGTTTAGTTATTAAAAGTTGATCTTTTCAACTTTTTTTGCGTTTTTACTT
>CAZMXO010000108.1:0-3905 GCA_964570265.1 uncultured bacterium | reverse complement strand
ATGAATAAACTCCGGAGGCAAATGCTCAGGCAAAAAAATACCTAAAACAATCGTAACTGGTTTTCCGTTCTGATCGTGACTATTAAAACACTGAAAATTATCAACAAGAGTTGTATGAGAATCAGAATCTGACGATTCCAATTGATAAACCTGGCCATTTACCTCTACCGTAGAATTCTTTAACCCAGGAACTCGTTCTGGATCTATTTCTTGAGCAGATCTAGGAATTACTCTAAAACTCCCATCAGCAGTAAAATCACTTGCAAGCGCTTTCATTGAAGGTAAAAATAAAAAGCGATTTGTATCCTCCATTGCTTTCTCTTCATCTCTTATGCCTTTATATATATGGCTAATAAGCTCATGATAAAGAATCTCCCGCTGTTTTGTTTCGGAAAGTTTAAAAAAATGCGCGTGGAGGATAACTTTGTTTTGGCTGATATTGCAGGCGACAACGGGGTTTTGCACGGTTTCCCGCGGGTCTTGAGATTGAATTTCAATGGAAACGGTGGTAAGGGTAAACTGCGTGGTTTTAAGTTTCTCTTCTAACTTCGCTAACAATTCCGGCGGGCCAGTTTTCTTAATTTCGCTTAAGAGTTCAGATAATCTTTGTTGCAGGGCATCAAAGGCTTTACTCTGTTGAGCTGTTAAACCTGCGCGTATCTTATTGTCGGTAAGCTGCGCTGCGGTTACTACTGATAAAATCCAGCCCTTGCCGTAGTCTTGCTCGACTTGGGACTGGGCTTGCGGAGAAACAGGCAGAGGATAAGCATTAATCGGTAACAAATTTAATAACCGACGTAATAAAGTCCCCCGATTAGCGCTTATATCTTCAATAACAAGATCTCTTGACCATTTAGGATCTTTGCATTTAATTATAATGGATCCAGAGACTGTGGTTAAATTGCATAAATTATGTGCAAGCTTTAAATTTTCCTCTACAGACTCAAACCAATTTCTTATACTAGAAATATAAATTACCCGCGGTAAATTTGCGTAATCTCCTTGAGCAATATCTTTGGCTAAACGTTCCATGGTGCGCCCTGTCCAACTGCCGGTAATACCTAAAAGAAGTCCTTGCTTGGCTAACCGTTTAACTCTTATAAAGCTCTCTTCTGAATCTAACCAACTACCTTGACTTTTCCAATGTGCCATTGTTGATTCAAGATCTTGTTGAAATACATTTTGGCTATTACGCACCTGGTTTGCTAAATGAATAAATAAACCTTCTGCATTAGGAAGAGCTACTTTTGGAAAAGCCTTATGCATTAATTTCTTAAGTCTTGAAACTCTGCTCATAACTCTACAGAACTGTCTTATATTACAGCTCTGCTCTAAAGCAGCGACTGTTAAGGGTAATATTAATTCAGTAATTACTCTATCATAATCAACAATAAAAGCTACCCGGGCATGGCAAGCAGCAATTAAACTGAAATTTTGTTCAAAGCTAACACCTACAAATACCCCATTTTGGCAACTGCTTTTGCATCTAAGTGTTGGAACTATCCCTAAATATTCTTCATTTGATGAAATAAAATGAGCACTCATAGTAGATATTTTACGTGCTTCTGATAATCCAGAATGCTCTCTTAAAAACTCAAAGTATCTCTGTGTCGCCGAAAAGATCTTTGTTTCTAGGGAGTTGACCTTTTTTTTAACCCTTTTTTTATTTTGCTGGTTTTGGTCTTGATATTTTGCTTCTTCTGCTTCAGCTATCTTATGATCTCCTGTAAGCAAGGCTTTTATCTCATGGATAAGGGTAGATAATTGATCAGGATCGTCATCGGTAAGAATAATAAGCGGATTAGTTTTACTCTGGTTATTAGCTCCCCAGAATATTTGTTCTTTATCTGGACCAGCTAGAATAAAACCATTTGTTTTTATTAATTCTATAAACCAAGCATCATCAGGATTGTTTAGCACATACCAATCTAAGGTAGCTTGTATATCAAGGTTATTCTTTACATCTTGAAAGTCATGTTTTTGATAATTACCAGCTCTTATTCCTTCTAATCCACCCCATCTATTCAAAAATTCATTTAATCTTGCTTCTACTTGTTGGTGGGTGTGACCAGGGCGGGGTTTGGCAAAATCCTTGCGAATAGGTTTTAAAGTAATCCTCTGCACTTCTGTGTCTAATGATCTGCTTTTAAGAAGGTCATGTACCATATTAATTCCTGCAATACCAACTACTTCCTCTAAAGCTAAACAAACCAATTGCATATTGTAACCATAGTTTGTAAGATTTAATATCAATTTTACGTAGTCTCTTAACGTCTTTCTTTTTCCTACAGTATCCAAATCTATAACTGTCGCTTTGTAACTGCTACCTAATGAAGTCAAAACAACATTATATTGGTAAGGATCGCCTAAATAGAATCCTTTCCCATCTTCGTCTTTTGTTTTAATCCAAATATTTAAGTAAGCCTTTAAGGCGACTAACTTCGCTTCATTTCTTTTCTCTTCAGGCATTTCCTTTTCTAGAATCTGTTGTAAATCTTCACCAGGAATAAATTCTCGAGCAACTATCTGAATCTGATTAAAAAGATACCTGTTCATATCAACTTCACCCTGCCATTCAGATCTAGGAATAACTAGTTTATCGCATCGTTTCGGATGATAATCCTCTATCCAACGATTTGTTCCAAAAACAGGAATATCGCTAATCCCTTGTTTAGAGAGTACTCTCCATGTTTCAGTTGAAATATTAATATGCTCTCTAGAAAATCCACCTCCTATGCTATCGCTTCTGATTGTAGAAAGGACAATTACACGCTTTGCTCCATCTTCTATAGTTAGCGTCACATGATAAACATTTTTATTTCTACCTCTGCCAAACCATCGAATGTGTACTTCTCTAATTTCATTACGAGGAATACTTACACAAAACAAATTTTCAAACGTTTCGTTTAAAAAATCGTTATCCTGTCTAATCAATCTTTCAATAAACACTAAATCTTCATCTATGTCTTTAGTGGCAGTGAATTGCTTAATCTCTTGCATCTCCTTTTCGCTCACTTTTCCAACCTGAACAAGCTTCTCAAACGCTTTATCCAAAAGCCTTCTAATTACCCAGCATTTGCAATAACGAAATAACTTTAGTTTATCAATATCATCTTGAGTGATATCCTCTATCCTAGAATTTATTTTATTAAAAATAGATATTTTTACAACTTTATTATTCTCAGCTTCACCATATCTTACATCCTCATTAACTTCGTTCAAAACTAGATGAGTTTTCACAGCTTTATAAAGTTCAGAAAATTTCTGAGAAAAGCCTGAATCAATAAGAATAATACTTATAGCAGTTCTTGAAAGCCCCATAAAAGTAATCTGATGTTTAATGTCAATAATTTCAGATTCTTCATTAAGCTTAACCTCAATCACAGCTTTATCCCAGCCTTCTTCTCCTCTTGTGTATTCACTACCCATATATATAGGTTCATTTTGTTTTGCCCCTTTTAATTCAATAGTAATTGTATTAGTCTTTTGGGCATAATCGACTATAATTTGGTCTTGCTGTGCTCCATCTTGATTAGAAATTGCTGCTTCATATATAATCTTGTATTTATCATTAGCATTATTTAATGTAAACATTTTAGGACCAATACCATAAGTAATTTGACCGGCGTAATCACCATCTTCACGAATAAGCTTGTAATATCGTTGTCTTTCTCCAGCGTGATTTTGATAATACGTTTCTATATCAGGAACACCTTCAATAATTTGTGCAAGCGAAACTGTTTGACTAGATAATTTAATTATTCTTTCTGCAGCACCTTGTGCGAAGACAGGTTCAGCATTTTGAGATTGATATTTTGTTTCTTCTGCCTTAGCTAGCTTATGATCTCCAGTAAGTGTTGTAGCTTGCTTTGGCTCAGAGACAATATAAGAAAGCATTCTCTTTA
>CAZMXO010000107.1:0-3908 GCA_964570265.1 uncultured bacterium | reverse complement strand
AGAATGTGGTTACGACTGAGAGCGGGTTGCAGTATATAGTATTGAGCAAAGGCGAAGGACAGAAGCCTACGGCAACTGATCAGGTTAAGGTTCACTATAAAGGGACACTAATTGACGGCACAGAATTTGACAGTTCATACAAGAGAGGAGAGCCTGTTATCTTTCCTGTGAATCGAGTGATTCCCGGCTGGACCGAAGCGCTGCAGCTTATGAATGTAGGCAGTAAGTATCAGCTTTTTATTCCATCGGAGCTTGCATACGGTAAACAGGGTCCCCCGCAGATCGGTTCGAATGCTGTACTTATCTTTGAAGTGGAATTGTTGTCAATTGAAAAAATACCCGAACCTGAAACAAAATCTGAAAAATAAATGTAGGGGCGAATCCATGTATTCGCTCTTTACCCCGTTAGAGAAAATTCTTTAACGGGGTTTTTCTTTAAATTTGAATCCATTATAAATTAGGGATATAATGAACTTTATGAATGTATTGAAAGCAATAAAAGAAAGACGCAGTGTACGAGGATATCTGGATAAGGCAATTCCTGAACAGGTTCTTAATCGTATTTTAGAAGCCGCAAGATTAGCTCCTACTGCCGCAAATAAGCAGCCGTTTAAACTGATTTTGGTAGCTGACAAGCAAATCAAGTCAAGACTAGCTGAAGCGTCAAAAAATCAGACCTTCATAGCAGAAGCGCCAATAATAATAGTTGGCTGTGCGTTTCCAGAGGAGAGCTATCAGAATATCGGCGGAACTCACACAAGCGAAGAGATTGACATCGGTATTGTTTTCGATCATCTTATGTTGCAGGCGGCAGAAGAATGCTTGGGCACATGCTGGATTGGTGCCTTTAATGAACAGCAAGTAAAGACAATATTAAATATCCCTTCCGATGTTAGGGTTGTAGGCTTAACTCCTTTAGGGTATCCATCAGAAAGGGAGTTCAAGCCGGGTAATCATCTCAATCGAAAACAGCTCAGCAAGATTGTCCTGCACGAGAAATATTTATAATATTTTTATATAATTTTTTATTATAGTAGATTATAATAAATACAATCGTAGCTCAAATAAATTATTATGAAACAGATAAATATTCTTCAGATAATAAGTTCCAAAGATGCAATAGGAGGGTCGCAGGAGCATACAAGAATTCTTTGCGCCGGATTGGATAAAACCAAATACAGAGTTATTGTAGTAACGCGTCCGGGTTCAATAGTCTCGTATTACAAAGAACAGGGATTTGAAGTGGTTCCTGTAGAGCTTAGACATAATCCTAGTTCTATCTTTAAGCTTTTGGGCATAATAAAAAGATATAAGATTCACATTATTCATACTCATAATATGCTTGCAGACAGAAGAGGCTGTGTTGCAGGATGGCTGGGGAGAGTTCCCGTCGTTGTTACCACAATACATACGTTGATGAATACAGACAGGTTTGGGGGACAAAAGAGGGGAACATCAATATGTCAGTATAATTTCTTATTAAAACATGTTCCCAAAAAGATAATTGCCCTGTCGGAAGAAGTTAAATATCACACTCAGAAAGAGTTAAATTTGGGAGAGGACAGAATAAGGTTAATTCATAATGCTTCAGATCTGTCAAGATTAAACATAAGTATTAGTAAACGGGAGAAAAAGAAAGAATTTGGGATCGATGAAGACTGTTGCGTTGTTGGCACTGTTGGAAGACTTGTTGAGCTTAAAGGATATCCTTATTTCATTAAAGCGGCTGCTTTAATACTCAAGAATTTTCCCGAAAAAATGAAATTTTTAGTTGTGGGAGACGGATATATGTCTCATGAACTTAAGACATTGGCTAAGGGTCTGGGAATTGCGGATAAAATTATTTTCGCGGGGCAGAGACGAGATGTTTCTGAGATATTGCATATTCTGGATATCTTTGTTCTGCCGTCTTATTACGAAGGACTGCCGCGTTCTATTATTGAGGCGCAGGCTTGTGGAGTTGCGGTGGTAGCAACAAATGTAGGCGGAACACCTGAAGTAGTAATTGATGATAAGACGGGTATACTTGTTCCTCCTAAAAATGAAAAGGCTATTGCTAAAGCAGTAATTGATTTACTGACGAATAAGGATAAAGCTGAAAGGCTGGGAAATGCAGGAAGAGAATGGGTGCGGAAACAATTTGATGCGCCTATATTCATTAAAAGAACAGAAGATCTTTTTGAAGGTCTAGTAAGGAAGTATATACAGGATGTTGCATAAAATACTTTATCTAAGCAGTAGTGTTAATTTATGGGGCGCAAGAAAAAGTCTTCTTGACATACTGACTCATCTTGATAGAAAAACTTTTTCACCGATTGTTGTATGTTCCTCCAGCGGTCCTTTGACAGAAAAGCTGGATGAAATAAAAATTCCATATAGAATTGTGAAAATGAGATTGTGGAGAAAAGGGAAATATTTTCCATGGATTCCACACACGGTCATACGTCTCGCCAAATTAATAAAAGAGGAAAGAATCTCCCTTGTGCACAGCAATTCTCATAGCGATGCTCCGTATGGAATTCTAGCGTGCAGGTTTAGAAAAATACCTATGATATCACACATAAGAGATATTATTCAGCAGGATAAGACAGGTAAGTATTTGTTGAAGCATGCTGATAGAATAATTGCAGTTTCAAGTGCAGCTGCAGATGCATTCAAGGATATGAAAGACAGGGATAAAAAATTGCTGGTGATTAACAATAGTCTTGATATGAATAAATTTAAAGTTACTGAAGACATAAGAAATGAACTGAATATTTCCAGAGATGACATGGTTATCGGTATTGTCGGACAGATAAGCAGACTTAAGGGACACGATGTTTTTTTGAAGGCAGCATCAATTGTTTTGAAGAAAAATAAGAATGTTAAGTTTCTTATTGTTGGAGAAGTTCGCAGGGAAAGGGATAAAGGGCTTTGTGAAGAATTGATAAACAGGTTGGATCTAAGGGAAAATGTAATTTTTGCAGGTTTCAGGAATGATATTGCAAATGTAATGTCAGCAATAGATATACTGGCATTTCCAACTTTAAAGGAATCTTTTGGAAGGTCGGCAATTGAAGCAATGGCACAGAGAAAACCAGTTGTTGCTTCTAATGTGGGAGGCGTACCTGAAATTGTGATAGATGGCAAGACAGGCATTCTAGTTCCCCCTGAAAATGCTAAAGAGCTTGCTAACGGTTTGTTAGAACTGATAAATGATAAAGAAAAGAGAGAAGATATGGGAAACGAAGGATTAAAAGTTGTAAGAGAGAAGTTTGACATCAGAGATATGATGAACAGGATAGAAAACGTATATAGGGAGCTTCTTTGATTAAAAATTTAGTCTTATGTTTTGTTTTCTTATCTACGCTAATTATTTCGTACTCTGTAATTGCTAATGCTCGGGCAGTTTCTGTCGAAGGGGATAAGTTTGAGTATGAAATTAGCTGGCTCGGCATAACTGCGGGGTATGGCTCTATTGAATCATCAATAATAACAGTCGAAGACGGCAGGAGAGTTATTTATATTAAAGCGAGGGGAGATTCTACGGGAATGCTTTCCGTCATATGCAAAATAAGAGACTACATGGAATCTTATATAGATATGGAAAAACAATACTCTTTGAAATGCGTTAAAGATTTTAAAGAGGGATTCTATAAGAAGAAGGAAACAACTCGTTTTAATCAGGAAAAACATGAGGCATATGTGAATGAAAAAACTATAGAGATTCTTCCTGAAGCAAAGGATCCTTTTGCATGTTTATATTATATAAGAGCTCAAAAATTAGTTGTAGGAGAAACTCTGATTTTCAATGCCTATGATAATAGAAAAAATCACGTATTAAGAGTGAAGGTTCTGAAAAAAGAGACAATTAAGATAGGACAAAACATCTATAAAACAATACTTATAGAACCTGTTCTTGAAGGTCT
>CAZMXO010000106.1:0-3966 GCA_964570265.1 uncultured bacterium | reverse complement strand
AATTTTTTCATAGGCATATGAGCTGGCTTTCCCTTTATGTGGTATTGCATAAACATCTTTTAACTTAGCTCCCGGAGGTAGAGGTACGACTACCCTTCTTTCCTGAGACGAACATAACCTCGCTTCTCGCTCACTATAGGTAACAAAGCATCTTTTAGTAAGCCCGATTGCTGCATACCATCCTTTTAACTTGCCTTCGCAGTGCTTGCGCCAAATCTCAGGATTGTCGATATTTTTACAATTAAGGCAGCTCTCATCACCTTTTTTTATCGGTGCGTTCATATAAGTCTGTATCGCTCCCCTTATCCTTTTGTAATCTTTAGGGCGCATTTTACGATGCTTGATATATGGGTGGATAGCATGCTCAACTGACGAAATTTCGGGAAGTGTAAAAGCTGCCAAACCAAAATAGTATTCCGTCAATTTTGTGAGCGTCACAAACCAACTGTCAATTGAGTATATTACATTATATAACGTACGTGTTGCAATTCGTGCTCTTCTATACCAGGCTGTTGTTTGTCCGTTCCATTCTTCACACATATTACTTATATCGCAGTAAGGCTGCATATAACAATCTGCCGGAGACTGACGCCGCACCAGACAATCCGGCTTGATCTGTTTTGCCTTCTCGTAGGCAAGTTTTGTGGCTTTCATGGACATCAAATCACCTATTCCCCAATCCGGATCATAAAACTCGAATCTGCGCGGATCTACTGCCAGATTATTATTGATAAGCAGCCAGTCGGCATTCAAACATCCCGGTTTATCGCTAAGCAGCCATTCTACTAAGCTCATCATGTATTCTCTTCCCAGGGGATGGGTCCAATCAACATAGACCATATCCTGAGAACCTACTGCGCAGCCATGCTTAATAACTGTAGAAGGATCCTTCTTTTTGCAAATTGCTTCAGGATGTTTATCTGGAAAATCAGTAGCAGTTGGATCAAGCATATATAAATTAATATACAATCCGACATGTATTCCCTTGCCTCTTAGGACGTCAATCGTCTTTCTCAGTCCTTCTGTGCCTCCTAAGGTATTAACAGCTTTTTTTCCGCCATAACCATAGAAATATATCTGGTCAAGTTCTAAATTGGTTTTTCCTTTTATACCGGCATAATTTTCAACATGTTCTGTCCATTTTAACCAGTTCTCCGTTGTTAAAGCTGTAGCTGCATTTCCTTCTGCATCAACATTCATCCATTTACCTTTATTTAATCGATGAATTTCATCAGCAGCTTTAAAAGGAGGATATGTCCACCACTCTGGATGCGATTTTATTTCTTTATTCATCAGCCCGCACTGCTCTGATATAATGCGATGATGGTTAAGTGTGTCATAAGGATCAGTTAATCCCGGTATAAAATATACCCTTGGCGGTCCCCATTCTCTGGCAGTTGGTCTTAGTTCCTCAAAAGTTATATTAAACTTTCCCCTTTTCATTGTTAGACGCGTAACCCCTACTGACAAAGGCCCTGGTATAGACAGGCCCATCCAACTCACTTTTCCTTCAATTGCCAGAGCCCTTACTGGAATATTCCAAATCCAGGTAGGGGGCTTATCTCCGGGATCAGTCATACCGGCACCGTCTTCCTTATCCACATGCATATCTAAATATGCACTCGATAATGGCACATCGAAATTTTCGTCAATACTCCAATGTCTGTCCAGTTCATCTGAAAGGAATGTATGACAACCAATATCAGTTGGATGGCTGTTAGGAAAATACGTAAGTTTTGAAAAATGTTTGCGAGTAGTTTCAATCCAATAACAAACATATCCTTCCCTTATAGCAACATAGATACTGCCTAATGCTTTAACATTCATCTTAAAGCATTCTTTTTCAACTTGTTCCCATTGTTCAGCTTTATAACTTTCTCCTTCAACTTTCGGTATTAATGGAAAACGCATAAATCTTTTACCGTTTTTTGTTATTACCAGATTCTCATCCTCCAATTTAAAACTATAACCCATACTATTCAACTTCATCTTTCCTGTCTCCTTTTTAATTTTCATTTCATAATTTTCTCCAGTCTTCAAGGGTATGACCTGTTTTTACCCTTGCATCAAAGTATGCCTCAAGATTTTCAAGCGGGATATTTCCATGAATACCTACAGGTGTTGACATTGCAAATCATGGAATGTCTTTTGTTTTCTCATGTGCTTCCATAACATGTTTTGTTATCTCTCCAGTTGTACCAAAGGTGAGCAGTTTAGTGTCTATTCCGCCAATAACGATTTTATCTCCAACTTGTTTTAGTATAAGATCGAAATCAGTGGCAGGATTTTCAAACATAAAACCGTCTATTCCTGTTTCTATCAAAGGCTCAATAAAAAAGGCCATATTCCCATCTGCTACGAAAATGACTTTTTTTTCTGCTTTTTTAACAGGTTTCCATAATTCAGCATATCGTGGAAAGATATATTTATCATACCAATTTGGGTGAAAAACAGGACCCCTTGCATCTGCCAGATCGTCATGACAGAAAACAAAGGGACAGTCAACCTCGCAGAGCTCTTTAATTAATTTCAAGGATTCTTCCCAAACCACATCTAATAACTTCTCTTTAAATCCTTCAGGGTCCATGGCTGCTGCAAGCATATATACTTTCCATCCCAAATATTCAACACCCCACATAAAGAACGTGGTATAAAGCTGGTAATAATAAACACCTATATCCTCTACAATTTTTTCTTTTCTTTTAATTACATCACTGTTAAGCTTATGAGGAACGCCTGTAATAAGCTCGTGATAATTTGGATTAATCTCTTGAGCATTCCAGAAATCGTCGACATTCTCAAATGGATATCTGTACCGCATAACTGTATCGTATAAACCAAGTGATGCCTTCTTATACCCGTTTCCCAGATCAACAATTTCCCCATCCTTTAGAGGATCAATGGCATTTTCTTCGGGGACTCTGTTAATAATGTCTATTCCTAGTGATTCATATGCCTTCAGATATGCATTTTTCGTGTCCTCAAGAGGTTCAATTCCTGAAGCCAGCTTTATCAACCCTGCATGATTTAGGGTTTCCCTTGAACATCCTTTTTGTGGATATTTTAAATCAGCTAACGCTAGAACATCTTTTTTCATATTTAACTCTCTCTGCTTTCAATCGTTACAACAATCATATCTACGGCGTTCTCTTATTATTTATCATACTATCCATTTTTAATAAGACTTAGGGCTTCAGCGCGTGTTTTACTGTTTTTTCTAAATATCCCTCTCACAGCAGAAGTAACTGCGATTGCGCCATGTTTTTTTACACCTCTCATTGTCATACATAAATGTTCAGCCTCTATTAGAACAATGACACCCTGAGGTTTTAATGCTTCCATGAGCGCATCAGCGATATTTGTTGTTAATCTTTCTTGTAGCTGTGGTTTCTTAGCAAACATATCAACAGCGTGGACCAATGTATTAAGTCCTATAATTCTATTGCATTTTGGAATATAGCCAACATGAGCTTTCCCTGTAAAAGGAAGAAAATGATGTTCGCACATTGAAGCAAAGTAGATATCTTTCACAAGAACAATTTCGTCATGGTCTTCCTGAATAGAAACTTTTAATTCCTTTTTAGGATCTTTATGCAATCCTGCAAATATTTCTTCATACATTTCTGCAATACGTTGCGGTGTTCTAACAAGTCCCTCTCTTTTTGGATTTTCTCCAACAGCTTCTAGTATCGTTTTTACTGCTTCAATAATCTTTTTATGATTTGCTCTCACAATTAAAGTCTCCTCATTTTGCTATTTTTTCAATGTCACTGTTGCTTCCTACAACAACAAGCACATCATTTTCTACAAAGATATGATTTGGGTCCGGCACACTATGGATTTTTTCTATAGTCTTACCATCTTGGTCCACACCCTGCTCTTTGATTGCCACAACATTTACTTTGTATTGGTCTCTTAGATGTAGATCACGCAACTTTTTATGTAGAAAACTTGATGGGGTTTTGA